>DATJUL010000022.1:0-22000 GCA_035502295.1 Allostellaceae bacterium
CGCACGTGCTGCCCCTCGCCGCTGCGCTCGCGCGCCAGAAGCGCGGCGGTGATCGCCTGCGAGGCGGTGATCGCGGTCAATTTGTCGGGCAGGATCGTGCGCAGCATGCGCGGCCGCGCCGCGTCCGATCCGGCCTGTACCGTCGCGAGGCCCGAGAAGCCCTGGATCAGCGGATCGTAGACCGGCTTTTGCGCATAGGGACCGTGTTCGCCGAAGCCGCTGATCG
Source organism: Allostellaceae bacterium (assembly GCA_035502295.1). GTDB lineage: Bacteria > Pseudomonadota > Alphaproteobacteria > ATCC43930 > CGMCC-115725 > DATARH01. The sequence continues at coordinate 227 of DATJUL010000022.1, forward strand.
AGACATAGACGATGTCGGGTCGAACGGCGCGGATCGCGTCTTCGCCGACGCCGATGCGCTCGGCGACGCCGGGGCGGTAGTTCTGCACAAAGGCGTCGGCCGTCGCGGCCAGCCGCTTCAGCGCTGCGAGCGCCGCCGGCTGTTTCAGATTGAGCACGATCGAGCGCTTGTTGCGATTGTTGTTGAGGAACGAAGCGGCATAGCCGCCGCGCCGATTGGCGCCGGCGCGGGTGTGGTCGCCGCCGTCCGGCGCCTCGACCTTGATCACGTCGGCACCCTGGTCGCCGAGGATCATCGTCGCCAGCGGCCCCGACACGTTCGAGGTCAGATCGAGAATGCGAAACCCTGACAACGGACCGGGCATTGGCGCGCCTTTCACCGGAGCGGACATGCGGATGCTATTACAACGATCGCTCGCCGCCGCCTATCCCGCGTCCGCGGTTTCGACCCGGCGTGACGGCAGCCTGGAACTGGTCAGGCGATGCAGCAGACGCAGGTATTCGGGCAGGCAGATCGTCTTCAGATCGTAGGTGTTGACGATAAAGTCGCGCGCGGCCCGCCGCAGCATGTCGTGCCGGTCGCCCGCCAACGCCTCGCATATCCGCTCTGCCAGACCCGCGATATCGAAAAAATCGACGAGCAGGCCGGTTTCCCCGTCGCGCATCACCTCCTCGACCGGCGGCGTCCGCGACGAGACGACGAGACAGCCGGCCGCCATCGCCTCGAGCAGCCCCCACGACAGCACAAACGGATAGGTCAGATAGACATGCACCGACGAGATCTGCAGCACGGTCAGATACTGGTGGAAGGGCAACTGGCCGAGAAAATGAACCCGGCTCAGGTCGAGTTGTCCGGCCAGTTCGGCGAGCATCGCCTGCCGCCAGTTTTGGGCCTGGGCCGGCCGCCGGCCGTAGCTGACGTCGTTGCCGCCGAGGATCAGCACATGCGCCCTCGGCCGGCGCTGCAACACCCGCGGCAGCGCGCGCATGAACACATGAAAACCGCGATACGGCTCGAGGTTGCGCGCGCTGTAGGTGATGACTTCGTCGTCGCGCGACAGCGCGCGCGCATCGGCCAGCCACAACCGCGCCGAGGGATCGGGCGCCAGCGAAGACGTATCGATGCCCTCGTGAATGATGCTCAGCCGGTTCCAGAACCGTTCTGGATACTGGTCGCGCTGCCAGCGGGTCGGCGTCTGCCCGCAATCGGCCGCGTCGAGACCGAGCAGGTTGACCGCGTTGCGGATGCGCAGGCGCGGCGGCAGATCCGGTTCGGGTGGAAACTCCGGATCGAAATCAACGTCGGTGCCCGCCGCCCGGTAGAAAAATTCGAAATAGCCGAGCAGCGGGACCTGCGGCCACACCTCCTTGACATGGAGGATTTCGCCCCAGCCGTTGTGCCCGACGACCAGATCGGGCACAAAGCCCTGACGCTTCAGGCGATCGCACAGCTCGGCGACGGCGACGCCGTTGGCGACGGAAGTGTTGACGGCGGCGAGATAGGGATGACCCGGAGGCGGCGCGACCGGCGCGTACTCGAACTTTTCGACGCCCGCGAGCCGGCTTGCGGTGGGCTGCGTGACAAAGACGACGCGGTGGCCGGTCGCCGCAAGGTGCCGGGCCGCGTGCACGAACTGGCCCGGAAAATTCTGATGGATGAACAGCCAATTCATCGCCGGCGCGCATCAATGACCGCCTGCGTTCATAGCCCAAACGACGGCGGCTTCCCAGACCCCGCGCCGACCCCGCGGCCGTTATCCCGGGTCGGAGGGCGCAGAAAATCGGCGATCGCGGTGGCGATCCGCTGGCCGGCGTGCCCGTCGCCGTACGGCGAGACCGCCCGCGCCATGCGGCGATAGGCGTTCTCGTCATCGAGCAGCGTCTGGATTTCGGCGCGAATGCGGGCCGCGTCGGTGCCGACCAGCCGCGCCACGCCGGCCTCGATCCCTTCCGGCCGCTCGGTCGTGTCGCGGGCGACCAGCACCGGCTTGCCGAGCGCCGGACCCTCCTCCTGAATGCCGCCGGAATCGGTCAGGATCAGGTGGGCGCGCTGCATCGCAGCAACAAAATCCGGGTAACCCAGCGGGCCGCATAGATGGATGCGTTCGCGGCCGCCAAGGCAATCATAGGCCGGTCCCGCAACCTCCGGGTTGGGATGCACCGGGTAAAGCACCGTGACATCGGGGTTGGCCTCGGCGAGGCATCGCAGCGCCGCGAAAACATTGCGCAACGGCACGCCAAAGCTCTCGCGACGATGCAGCGTCACCAGCAGCAGCCGCTGATCGGGGCGCAGCGCGAGCGGCAGATTGGGGGCGCGCGGCGCGGCCCACCGCAACGCATCGATGATGGTGTTGCCGGTGACGACGATGCTGTGCGGATCGACGCCCTCCCGCAGCAGGTTGTCGCGGGCGCGAAGGGTCGGGGCGAAATTCAGCGCTGCCAGGCGGCCGGCGACGATCCGGTTGAATTCTTCGGGAAACGGCTGGCGCAGATTGCCGGTGCGCAGGCCGGCCTCGACATGGGCGAACGCGATGCCGGCGTAAAAGCAGGCGATCGCGGTTGCCAGAACGGTGCTCGTGTCGCCTTGCGCGAGCACCAGATCGGGCTTGTCCCGCGCCAACAGACGCGCGACTTCGCCGAGCAGCCGACTGGTCAGGTCAGCCAGGCTCTGCTCCGGCACCATGATGTCGAGCTCGCAATCCGGGCGAATGTCGAGGAAGCTCAACAGCGGCCCGAGGAGATCGCGATGCTGGGCCGTCGAGATGACCGACAATCGCGCCCATCGATAGGGGCGCAACGCCCAGATCACCGGCGCCATCTTCACGGCCTCGGGTCGGGTGCCGATAACGCATGCGATCCGCATTTTGCGGTTTCCTGCGGCTGCTGCGGCGGTCGGCCGCCGGCCAGCCTCAATCGGCGCGGGCGGCTGGCTTGTAGGCCCGGCCCCAGAGGTCGAAATCATTACCCCGCCGCAACAGGATGTCGACGAAGCCGGCGTGAACCAGCGCCTTGAGCAGGGTCGTCGGCGTGAAGCCCGTTTTATGCGCCATGAAATGGTTGCCGCGGGCGAGCGAGGGAGAATGGCCGAAGATCATGTCGAGCGGGGTGATCGGACCGCTCGGCGACATGTAGGCCGTGTCGTCGAGCCGGTCGGCCGCCACCAGCTCGGCGATCCGCTGCAGATCCGGCAACGCCAGCAGCAACAGGCCGCGGGGCTTCAGGACCCGGAAGAATTCCCCCAGCGCCAACGCCACTTCGTGATGATGAAGATGCTCCAGATTGTGGGACGACCAAATCCCATCGATCGTATTGCCCGCGACCGCTTCCATGCTGGTCATCGACGCGACGATGTCCGGCCGCACGCCGGGATCGATGTCGAGCCTGATTTCGCGCCACTCGGACTCTTGAAAATGAGAGTGCAGCCGCCCCCCGCCAAAGCCGCATCCGACATGCAGGACGACCTTCCGTGCCGCGGGCGGCGGGTCGGACAAGGCGGGGACGCCCGCAGGTCGCGACGGTTGTCTCATCGACGGTCCCCGGCTCCAAACTGTCCTCGGCGTGCCGTATGCCCGATCGCAGCCGCGGGGGTCAATCGGAACCGGCCGCGCCCTCGGCGATGCGCAGGTTGATCGCCTCGAGCGGATCGTCGCCGACGGGCGGCAGGCACGGCTCGCCATTGCGGCGGGGACCGACGCCGCCGCTCGCGAAAAAAGCCCCTTCGTAAATGATGTCGAAACGGCCCTGTACGTGCGGCGCGAGGCGCACCGCGAATCCCGTCAAGGGCAAGCCGCGCCCGCGCGTGCCGCAAAGACGGCCGTCGCTGACCCAGGGTGTTTGCCGGTTTCCCGGACCGAAGCCCATGAACTCGATATCCGTTGCCGCCAGCGTGTCCAGCGGGCGGATGCTGAACGCCTCGATATGAAGCCGCCGGCCGCGCATGCCGAACCAGCCCTGGCCGACGAACCGGCGGTCGCCGACACGATGGATGTGAAGGACGACTTCGGTGTCGATGGTGCGCGGCTCCGGCTGATCGACACCCGCCGCGCCGCGCGAACCCAGGATCGGCCGGTCGCTATCCAGCCGGCGCGCGGTGATCCGCGGGATCGAACAGGGACGGTCGTACGGCGCATAAACGGTCACCAGCAAACCGCCGCCCTGGAGCGGCGACTGCACCACGATCGTTCCGCCGTCCGGCGGCAACCATGGCCCCGTCCCGGCCGAATTGGCGACGACAACCGCGCCCCGGTTGTCGATCTCTCCGGGCAGTGCCGTCACGTGCACCGCCGGCAATTCGAGACCCTGAAGCATGTCGACTGGTTCGCTGAACGCCGCGATTTCAACGACATGCAGGCCCGGACCGAGGTGCAGCGTGGTGGCGCGGGCGGACAAGGCTCCGCCTTCGTCCTGAAGCGCATCAGGCGGCTGACCGCCGTGTTCACTCTTCACCGTGCGAATACTCCGTCGGCAAGCAGAGCCGGAGCAGATTGTAGCAAGTGCGCTTTCGGCAAGCCAGAACACGCCCATTTGGTGGCGCCGTTCGATCGGAACGCCCCCGCGGCGGCACAGCACGCGGGCGCGATCGGCTTGACGCGATTTTTTTCGGCCGATAGCATCCTCGCCACAGCCGCTTTGATGAGGGGGCCGGCCGCGCCACAAACTCCGGAAGGGGGGCCATTCGTCAGGCTTTTGATGGGGGCGCAGGTCCTGGTTGCCGCGCGCTGCTGTCCGAGCGGCGTGGGGGTGCTGGCGTAGAGGTTGCTTCGTGGCCGGAACGGTAGCGATCATCATCGCAAACGACGATTTTACCATCCCCGGCAGCGCACCAGGCGTCGTGGCCGATGGTACCGTGGTGGCCGACCCCGAAGCGCGCTTCTTCGCGCTGCTCAATGAACGCAATCCCGATGTCGTCGTGCTGGATTTCAGCCGACGTCACGCGAGCGGTCTCGACGTAATCGGCAAAATCCGCGCCCGCTCCGAGACGCCGATCCTGGTCGTGATGCCAGCCGACGGGGCCGGCCTGCCCGACTTTCGCGGCGCCGGCGCCGCCGAATGCATCAGGGCGCCGGTCGACATTCTCGCCTTCAGCCAGGTGCTGCAGCGGATCGTCGCGTCGCGGCGCTCCCGATCGTCGGTCGCGGCCGCGTCGCGCACGCTGAGCTTTGCCGGCATCAGCCTTCAGGAATACGGCAGCTGTCTTGCCGGGCCGAACGGAAATGCAGCGAAACTGACGACCTCGGAGGCGCGCGTATTGGCGCATCTGATGTCGAAGCCGTTGATCGTCTGCAGCCGGGGCGAAATCGGCGAAATGCTGTATGGCCGCCATCGCCCGAACAGCGAACGGGCGATCGACATCATCATCAACCGATTGCGCAAAAAGTTGATCACGGTGGCCGGTCCCGACGGGCAAAATCTGATCAAGACCGAGTTCCGACGCGGCTACACGCTTGCAGCCGAACTGGTTGAAAGCCGAGGCAAGGTCGGTCATCGTGACGGCCAGGCGATCCCGATCATCGCGTCCAGCGCGGCCTGACACGCTCGTTGGTTGCACCGCGGGACGATCTTCTTCGACGACACCGAACCTCACTCAGACGGGGCCACCCCAGTTGTCGATTGCGACCCCTGTCTCCTCGGCGGCAGCCGGGGATGAAGCCGGCGGCAGCCAACCGGGCTCGCCGTCGGGCCTGTTGGCGTGCCTGGTCATCGCGGCGCGCCATCGCGGCATCCTGCTGGCGGTGCCGCAACTGATTCGCGAGTTTCAGCTCGGCCCGGGGGATCCGCCGGTCGACAAGCTGATCGAGATCGCCGGCGCCTGCGGCTTGCGGGCTGTCGCGGCGCGGTTCGACTGGCGGGCGATGATGCGGGTCGGAAAGTCCACGCCGGCCATCGTGCGGCTGCGCGACGGCAGTTGGATGGTGCTGCTCGAAGTGTTGCTGCAGAGCAATTCGCCGTCGGTCGTGCTGCAGGATCCGGACGCACCGGCCGATGCCGAATTGATCCTCGACGAGCGGAGGTTTTCGGCCGCCTGGGACGGCGACATCATCCTGTTGAAGCGGGATTACCGGACGCGCGACGACGAGGCGCCGTTCGGCTGGCCGCTGATCATCCGGCAGGTCCTGCGCGAGCGGCGCGTGATCCGCGATTTAGCGATTTCGGCGGTGTCGGTGAGCCTGCTGTCGATCGTGCCGATCCTGTTCATGACCATCCTGCTCGACACGGTTCTCGCTTATCGCGCGCTGGACACGCTCGCCGTCCTGTGCGTCATCATGTTCGTGCTGGTCGGGTTTGAAACCGTCTTCGGCTGGGTGCGGCGCTATCACGTCGTCCGCCTCACCCGACGGATCGAAGCGACGATCTCGGTCTACATGTTCAATCGCGTTCTGTCGCTGCCCGTCGGCTTTTTCGAGCGCACCCCGGTCGGCGAAATCCTCCATGATCTGCACGAATTCGACCGCGTGCGGCGGTTTATCACCGAGCAGGTGCTCGGCACATTTCTCGATGCGTGGGTTGTCGTGATCGTGTTGCCGATCCTGTGCGCCTACAGCATTTTGTTGACCGGTTTTGCTTTGGGATTGGCGGCGCTGATCATCATTTGGATCATCGTCGAACTGCCGGTGATCCGTCATCACATGACGCGGACCGTTCAGGCGGACATCGCCAAAGGCAATTTTCTGGTCGAAAGCCTGCACGGGATTCGCACCGTCAAATCGCTCGCGCTCGACGCGCTGCGGCGCCACGAATGGGATGTCCGCGTCGCCCGCGCCGCGCACGAACGCTACCAATTGGGGCTGGCGGCCAGTTGGGTCGAGACGGTGGCGACGCCGCTGCATCGGACCATGATCGTCGGCGTGCTGGCGCTCGGCACATACATGGCCATCGCCACAAAAAGCGGGCCGGCCGCCTATGCCGGCGCCTTGGCGGCGTTCTGGATTTTGACGCAGCGCATGGCCGGACCGCTGATCCAGCTGACGCAGATGATCGAGGTGTACGATCAGGTGCGGATAACGATGGAACTGCTGCGCAAACTGCTCAACCAGGCGCCGGAAGAGGGCCGCTCCGGCAGCGGCATCCGCACGCCGCTCGTCGGCCGCATCGAATTCCAGGCTGTGCGGTTCCGCTATCCCGGCGCCGTGACGCCCGCTCTCGACGACGCCTCGTTCGCGATCGAAGAGGGGACGGTGTTCGGGATCATGGGACGCAGCGGTTCCGGCAAGACGACGGTGACGCGCCTGTTGCAGATGCTGCACAGCGATTACGAGGGGCTGATCAAGATCGACGGCAACGATCTGCGCGAATACGACGTGGATCACCTGCGCGGCAGCATCGGCGTCGTGCTGCAGGAAAACTTTTTGTTCAGCGGCACGATCCGCGAGAACATCGCCGCGGCCAAGCCGAATGCGACGCTTGAGGATGTCGTGCGGGCGGCGCGGCTGGCCGGGGCCGAGGAATTCATCGAACGGCTGCCGCGCGGCTACGAAACCTATATCTACGAGGGATCGCCCAACCTGTCGGGCGGCCAGCGCCAACGCGTTGCGATCGCCCGCGCGCTGATCGGCGACCCGCGCGTCATGGTGCTCGACGAGGCGACGAGCGCGCTCGACGCCGAGAGCGAGGCGATCGTCAACGCCAATCTGCGATTCATCGCCCGCGGGCGAACGCTGATCGTGATCTCGCATCGCCTGTCGTCGCTGGTGTCGGCGGACGCGATCGTGGTCCTCGAGCGCGGCAAGGTTTACGACATCGGACGCCATTCCGAGCTGCTCGCGCGCTGCGATATTTACAGCGGGCTGTGGCACCAGCAGCACCGTCATCTTCAGACCGGTTCGCCGCATGAAGTTATTGCGCTCAGCAACCGCGCCGCCGAGTGAGGCATCGGTTGATAAGCTGGTCCGCCTGTTCCAGTCTGAAACGGCGGAAATCGAGGACGCGCCGGAGCCGGGAACGGTGCACAACGCGCTCCTGGTTTTCGCCGTCATGCTGGCGACGATGATCGCCATCGCGATGCTGATGCCGATCGATCGCGTGGTCTCCTCGGTCAGCGGCAAGGTCGTCACGGTCGAACCGACGATCGTGCTCGGCGCATTCGACCAGTCGATCATCCGCAGCCTCGACGTGAAGGCGGGCGAACGCGTCAAGAAGGGGCAGCTTTTGGCGACCCTCGATTCGACGATCACGCATGCCGACGTGAAGACGCTGCAGACGCAGATCGCCAGCGACGATGCAGAGATCGCCCGCTGCCAGGCCGAACTGGCGCAAACGCCGTACGTCCCGTTGCCGGCGGACGGCCGTTTCGGCGCCCAGCAGAAGGCCTATTACGACGAGCGCAAGGCCGAATATGATGCGCAGTTGCGCGCCTACGACGAGCAGATCGGGCAGCTCAAGGCCGCATTGGTCAAGTTCCAGACCGACATGACGCGCTACGGCGATCGCGACAGGATCGCCAGACGCATCGAGCAGATGCGGCAACAGCTGGCCGCCGCCCAGGTCGGCAGCCAGCTCAATCTTTTGGTGGCACAGGACCAGCAGATGGAGATGCTGCGCAACGTCGATTACGATCGAAATGCGGTTGCCGAAGCACAGCATCAGCTTCTCGGCGCCACCGCGACGCGCCAAGCCTTTATCGAGAAATGGTTTGCCGGCGTCAGCTACGAGTTGCTGAACACCGCCAAGGACCGCGACAATGCCCGCCAGCAGCTTGCCAAGGCTGAGCTGCATCAAGGTCTCGTGCGGCTGACGGCACCGCGGGATGCGGTCGTCCTGTCAATCGCGAAGTTGTCGGTCGGCTCGGTGCTGACCGCCGGCACGCCGTTGCTCGACCTCGCGCCGCTCGGCTCGGCGATGGAAGTGGAGCTGCGGATTTCGACCAACGAAGTCGGCTTCATCCGCGTCGGCGACCAGACGACGATCCGGTTCGACGCGTTCGACCCCGCTGAGCACGGGACCGCTAAAGGAAAGGTCCGCTCGATCAGCGACGGCGCCTTCGACCGGGACGACAACGATCAGCCGGTGCCGCCGTACTACAAGGTGCGCGTCGCGCTGACCGATGTGCACCTGCACGCCGTGCCGCGCGACTTCCGGCTGATCCCCGGCATGACGCTGACCGGCGACATCCACGTCGGTCACCATTCGCTGATGATGTTCCTGACGCACGGCATCATCAACGGTTTCAGCGAAGCGATGCGTCAGCCGTAATGGCAACCCCGGGCGGAACTCCGCGCTTCCGCAGCGGACCGGGCGGGGCGCCGGGCGCCAATCCTGGCGATGCGCCGGGCGGCGCCGGGGATGCGATCGCCCGCGAGCGCGAGCGGCGGCCGCGATTCGGCATGGAGGCCGAGCTCCACCAGTTGCGCAGCCACGTCGCGCAATTGCGCGCGGCGCTCGATGACACCAACGCGCAGCTGGTGGACGAACGCGACGGCCGGGCGCGGGCGGAAGCCGAGATGCGGGAGCACCACGGCCGGCTCGCGGCGGCCGAGGCGGCGCTCACCAGTCTGGACGCGGTGCGCGCCGCAGAAAGCGAACAATCGGCGGCAGAGCGCGAGACGGCGGCGGCGCGCATCCTGGCACTGGAGAACGAAGTATCGCGCCTGCGCCGGCGCGGCGCGCGTCGGCGCCACCCGACAGGCGAGGCAGCCGCGGGTCGTCTCGGACCGGCAGCCTGGTTCGGCGGCGGCACGCGGGCGACGCTCGCGATGTTGCGCCTCGCCGGGCAGGCGCTGACCCACCGCCCGATTGCGGACGCGGCGCCAAGCAAAGCCCCGATTGCGGAGGCGGCCGAGTTTCGCCGCTGGTTGGAAGCGGCGATGGCGGGGGACGACGAGGCGCAGTATCGGGTCGCGCTGGCCTACGAGCATGGGCGCGGGGTGGTCGGCAATATTGCCGATGCCGCGCTGTGGTACCGGCGCGCCGCCGAGCAGGGCCATCGCGAGGCCCAATTCGAATTGGGGCGGCTCTATCTGCACGCCCGCAATGGCGGTCCGAGCGGCGCGCAACGCTGGTATCGCGCACTCGGCGGCCGCGGCGGCGCGGCGGCGCGGCGCCTGGCGCTGCTGTTCCCCAACGGCGTCGCGGTCGAGCAGGATTTCGCGGAGGCATTGCGCTGGAGCCGTCTGGCGGCCGAGCAGGGACACGCCCAGGCGCAGACCAATACGGCTTCATTGTATGCTCGCGGCGAGGGCTGCGAGCGCGACTACGCAGAGGCGCATCGCTGGTACCGGCGCGCCGCCGAGCAGGGCGATGCCGCGGCGCAACTTGGCCTCGGCGTCCTCTCGGCCAACGGGTTGGGGGTCCCGGTCGATCTCGCAGCGGCGGCCGAGTGGTATGGCCAGGCGGCTGCACAAGGAAACGACGGGGCACAGCTCGCGCTCGGTCTGATGCACCTCGCCGGGCAGGGCGTCGCGGCCGACGCCGGCAGGGCGGCCGAGCTGTTTCGGGCGGCCGGCGATAACGGCAATGCGCGCGCCCGCCACAATCTCGGGCTGCTGCATCTGCGCGGCGACGGCGTACCGCGCGACCCGCAGGCCGCCGAAAGCTGCTTTCGGCAGGCGGCGCGCCAGGGATATGCGGGCGCGATGCTGAGCCTGGCGCGCCTGTACGAGAGCGGCGAAGCCGCCGTCGCCAATCCGGAGGAAGCGGCGGTGTGGTATCGCGCTGCCGCCGACCAGGGTGACGCGGAAGCGCAGTTCACCGTCGGGCGCATGTATGCGCGCGGCGAGGGTGTGCCGCTGAGCCTCGCCCAAGCCGCCAAATGGTTCGCAGAGGCGGCCGCAAACGGCCACGCCGCGGCCCAGTTCAACATCGGCGTGTTCCATGCCAACGGCACCGGCGTCGCGCAGGACCTTGCCAAGGCCGCCGAATGGTTCGCCCTGGCCGCGGCGCAGGGGCTGGCGGTGGCACAGGTGCGGCTCGGTCTTGCCTGCCGCGCCGGCGCCGGCGTGCCGCAGGACGCGGCGCTGGCGGCGCAATGGCTGCAACGGGCGGCCGAGACCGGCAGCGCGGAGGCAAAAACCGCGCTTGCTTCGCTCTACGCCGAGGGCAGCGGCGTCGATCGCGACCGCGACCGCGCCGAGACGCTGCTGCGGGACGCGGCGGTGGCGCATGCGCCAGCCCTCCTGGCGCTCGCCCAGCTGCTGGCGACGGACGAGGATGCCGCGCGTCGGCGCGAGGCGTGGCGCTGGTACCGGGCGGCGGCCGATGCCGGCATCGCCGAGGCGCAGTACGTGATGGCCGCCGCCGCGCTTAGCCGCGCCCCGCCGCAGGCAGAGGAGGCCGTCGGATGGTTCACGAAAGCGGCGGACGGAGGGCATGCCGAGGCGCAGTTCGAGCTGGCAGTCATGTACATCACCGGCAACGGCGTGGCGCGCGATCAAGAGCGCGCCGCCTTCTGGTATCGCCGCGCCGCCGACCAGGGCGAGCCGCGCGCGCAGCACAATCTCGCGGTCATGCTGGCGAGCGGCGACGGCGTGGCGGTCGATCTGGCGACCGCGTTCGCGCTTTACGAGAGCGCCGCCGGCGCCGGTCTGGCGGAAGCGCAGCTGGCGCTGGCCGAAGCCTACGCCAGCGGGCGCGGCCGGCCCTGCGACCCGGCGCGCGCGCGCGGCTGGTACGCCCGGGCCGCGGCGCAGGGAAACCGGCGCGCCGCGGAACAGCTCGAAGCCCTTGCGCAGTCGGGCGATTTGCCGCCGCCGACATAGCGCGATTTGCGGCAGACCCGCGGTCCACCGCGGCCGCCGCCATCGCGATCGGTGCTTCCCGCGGCCGCGTCGCTTGATGTAAAATATCTTAACATGAGCTGGTCGGGACATGGCGGCGGCCGCGACACGAGGCGCGGTTATCATCACGGCAACCTGCGCGAGGCGCTGGTGCGCGCCGCGCTCGATCTGATCGCGCAGAAAGGCCCGGCCGGCTTTACGTTTGCCGACGCGGCGCGCTGGGCGGGGGTCAGTTCGGCGGCGCCCTATCGCCATTTCCGCGACCGCGACGCGCTGCTCGCCGATGTCGCGCGGCGCGGCTTCGAGCAGTTCGCGGCGGTGCTCGCCCGCGCGTGGGACGATGGCCGACCCGACCCCTATCGCGCGTTCGAGAATGTCGGCCGCGCCTACCTGGCCTTTTCCCGCAGCGAACCGGCCTATTATTCGGCGATGTTCGAGGCCGGAGTTTCACTGGAGGCCGATGCCGGGCTGCGCGCGGCGGCGGAGGGCGCCTTCGATGTGCTGCGGCGCGCCTCGGAGGCGCTGTGCGCCCGCCTGCCGCCCGACCGGCGGCCGCCGGCGCTGATGATGAGCCTGCATATCTGGGCGTTGTCGCACGGCATCGCCTCGCTGTTTGCGCGCGGCGACGGGGGGCGGCGGGCGTTGCCGATGGCGCCGGAAGAGCTGCTCGAAGCCGGTGTCCTGATCTATCTGCGCGGGCTTGGCGTCATCGCCGAGCCCGCCGGCGAATCATGACGCCGATCGCTCTTGACAGCGGAACGCCGTCCGCCTATGTCAATGTAAGATACATTCACATGAGGCGGCCATGAACCCCATCGTGTGGTTGGACGATTTCGGCAAGCCGGCGTGGATCGGGCTGATGATCGTCAGCTTTGTGCTGTTTGCGCCGGCCGGCCTCGTGGTCCTCGGATTTCTGATCGGGAGCGGACGACTGATGGGATGCTGGACAGAGGCTCGCGGCGAGCGATGGCAGCGCCGCATGGGGCGCATGCAGCAACGCATGCAGGAGCGGGCGGCGCGCTGGTGCGGCCCGCGCGGCGGCGGCGCGTGGACCAGCAACGCCTGGACAAGCAGCGGCGGCAGCGGCAATCGCGCGTTCGACGAGTACCGCAGCGAAACGCTGCGCCGGCTCGAAGAAGAAGAGCGCCAGTTCAAGGAGTTTCTCGACCGCCTGCGGCAGGCCAAGGACAAGGCGGAATTCGACCAGTTCATGGCCGAAATGCGCAGCCGCCGGCCGGAGGACCCGATGCCGCAGTCCGAGGCGTGAGCGGCTCGGCGGCTCGGCGCGGGATTGCTTCGCTTCGCTCGCAATGACCGTAAAACGGCGCGTCATTGCGAGGAGCGAAGCGACGAAGCAATCTCGTGGTGAACGATCGTGATCGTGCGACTCCGGAGCCGCTCGCTTCGATCCATCGCGCCGGATCAGCCGATCTCGATCGCGTAATTCTCGATGACCGGGTTGGCGAGCAGCTGTCGGCACATGTCTTCGACCCGCGCGCGCGCCGCCGCGGGATCGCCGTCGGCGAGGTCGAGTTCGATCAGCTTCCCTTGGCGGACGTCGCCGACGCCGTCGAAGCCGAGCCCTTTCAGCGCATTGCCAATTGCCTTGCCCTGCGGATCGAGCACGCCGGGCTTCAGAGTGATGTGGACGCGCGCCTTCATCGCTCCGGCGCTCACTGCATCGTCTTCGGCGCCTTGAAGTCGCCCGGCCCGCCTTCCGGCAGGATGCCGAGCCGCCGCGCGACTTCCTGGTAGCCTTCTTCGACCCGGCCGAGGTCTTCGCGGAAACGGTCCTGGTCCATCTTCTCGTTGGTATGCAGGTCCCACAGCCGGCAATTGTCCGGGCTGATCTCGTCGGCGATGACGATCTGCGCCCCGTCCTCGCTGTAGAGGCGGCCGAATTCGAGGCGGAAATCGACGAGCCGGATATTGACGCCGAGAAACAGGCCGCTGAGGAAATCGTTGACCCGCAGCGCAATCTGCACGATCTCGTCGAGTTCGCGGGCGCTGGCCCAGCCGAAGGCGGTCACGTGTTCCTCCGCCACCAGCGGATCGCCGAGGTCCGCCTTCTTGTAATAGAACTCGATGATCGAACGCGGCAGAGCGCTCCCTTCGGCGATGCCGAAACGCTGCGACAACTCGCCGGCCGCAACATTGCGCATGACGACGAGGAGCGGGATCATCTCGACCTCGCGCACTAGCTGCTCGCGCATGTTGATGCGGCGTACGAGATGCGTCGGGATGCCGATTTCGGCCAGCCTCAGCATCAGGAATTCGCTGATGCGGTTGTTGAGGACGCCTTTGCCGACGATCGTGCCGCGCCGGGCGCCCTCCGCTCCGCCGACGTCGTCCTTGAAATGCTGCACGAGCGTCCCCGGCTCCGGACCCTCGAACAGCATCTTGGCCCGGCCTTCATAAATCTGGCGGCGTCGCGACATCGGGGACCGTCACTGGCAACCCGCTGAGGATGCAGATATGGGCATCGCCAGGCGCGGCGGCAACCGCGCTCACGCCGCGACATCGCGCCAGGGCGCCGGCTGTGGCAGCCACTCGGCATGGCGAAAGACCGGCCGCCGCTCGCCGGCGACCGCCGCGGGCAGCGCGACGAGCGCGCTCGACACCGTGCCGTAACCGCGACCCGTGCGAAACCGGAGCGTCGCTTCCGGCGGGCCGCCCGGCGGCGGGCGATCGTCCGACAGCAGCGCCTCCCACGTCCGCCAACTGCCGTCATCGTCAGGGGCGGGCGCTGCGGTGAACGGGATCAGCGCAAAGGCGAGGCGCGGCGTCGAGAAATCGTCGAGATCGCCGGCCGCGATCAGCGACAGGCCCGGCTTGATCGGATGGAGGTCGATCGCGCCGGTGTCGGCGTGGCGCAGCCAGAACGCATCGCGGTTGTCGGCGACGATCAGGTTGAAGCTGCGATAGGACGCCGGGTCGAGATGCGCGAGCGCGACCGCGGCCTCAGCCGCGTCGGCGTGGTCGAGCGCCTCCAGTACCAGTTCGCCGCGCGAGCGCAGCCCATCCGCCGGACCCAGCGAGCCATGCCGGTTGAGGACCGCCGCGACGACACCCCAATCGTTGAGCCCGAGCCACGAGCCGCCGGCCAACAGGTCGCGCCCGGCGACGACTTCCGGCCGGTCGGGCCAGTGCCGCCCCGGCGGTTCGGCCGGCCGCTCGATCATCTCGTCGCGGTTGGCACCGATGACCAGCGGCCAGTCGTGGCCGGGGCGGCGCAGCATGATCAACGTGCACATTAAACGCCGCCTCGCCGATCGCCAGACGCGCGCAATCGCCGGCTCAACCGGCGGCCGCCCGCTGTGCTATCGTGGCGGCACGTTGCGTCCGCCATTCGAACCGGGATATCGCCAGCATGACCACCTTCGACGAGCGCGAGAAGGATTTCGAAACCCGTTTCAAGCATGACCAGGAGCTGCAGTTCAAGGTCAAGGCGCGACGCAACCGGCTGTTGGGGGTGTGGGCGGCCGAGCGTATGGCGCTGGCCGGCGCGGCGGCCGAAGCCTATGCCGGAGAGGTCGTCGCCGCCCAATTCGACGGCGGCGACGACAACGTCGTCGCCAAACTCGTCGCTGACCTCAACGCCGCCGGCCAGGACTGCACCGAGGCGCAGGTGCGCTTCGAGCTCGACCACCTCGCCGAACGCGCCAAGCAGCAGATCATGCAGGAGTGAACCGGCTATTCCGCCGCGCCGGATTGCAGCTGGATATAGCGTTCGAGGCCGATCTTGTCGATCAGGCCGAGCTGGGTTTCGATAAAATCGACCTGCCCCTCTTCGCCTTCCAGCATGTCGGACAACAGGTCGCGGGTCACAAAATCGCGCACGCTCTCGCAATGAGCGATGCCGTCGCGCAATTCGGCGATTGCGATGTGCTCGAGCCGCAGATCGCAGTCGAGGATTTCGCGCACGTTCTCGCCGATCAACAATTTGCCGAGGTCCTGCAGGTTCGGCAGGCCGTCGAGGAACAGGATGCGCTCGATCAATTCGTCGGCATCCTTCATCTCGTCGATCGACTGATCGTATTCGTACTTGCCGAGTTTGGTGACGCCCCAATTTTTCAGCATGCGGGCGTGAAGGAAATATTGATTGATCGCGGTCAGCTCGTTCTTCAGCGCCGCGTTGAGATGGCGGATGACGGTCTGGTCGCCCTGCATGGCCGGCCCTCATGGTTTGCCGCAGTGTAATCCGGCAATGCCGGCATCGGCAAACCGCCGGTCAGTCGGCGCCGTCGCTGACGCCGACCGTCGGCCCCTCGGCGTCGTCCCGCAGCATCTGGCGCACCAGCGGGACGCACTTACCGCATTGCGGCTGGCAGCCGCAGCCGCGATAGACCATCGCCACCGAGCGCGCGCCGCCCGTGGTTTGCGCGCGGATGTCGCGATCGGTCAGGCCATTGCACAGGCAAATGTACACCGGACGCCTCGTCGCTAGGGACGATCGTCATATAGTCCGGTGCGAATAGCTCGCAATTGCAAAACTTGCATGGCCGCCGCGCGTCGCCGCCGAGGGCGACACAGCTTCTACGCGGCGCCGCGGCGGTGCGAGAACGCGGTCTCGGCGCTGGTGATGAATTCGAGGAGCGCGGCGCGGCCGCCCTCATTGATCCGGCGCGCCCGCAGGATCGCGCCGGCGACCTCGCCCGGGTCGGTCACGCGTTCGCTCCAGCCGCCGAGATCGGCCGCGAGATTGGCGTAATTGCCGCCGAGGTCGCGCGTCCGGTATTTTTCGTGCGACAGCGCCATAGCCTGCGTCTCGATCGCCATCGTCGAATTGTTGAGCACGATCGTCGTGATCGGGATGCCGCAGCGCGCCGCCGTCTCGAAATCGAGCCCGGTCATGCCGAACGCCGCATCGCCCATAAAATTGACGCAGAACTTGTCGGGCGCCGCGACTTTGGCGCCGATCGCGAGGCCGAGGCCGGTGCCGAGCTGGTGCGATTTGCCCCAGCCGAGATAGCCGCGCGGCTTTGTTGCGACGTAGAACGGCAGGAGCTGGTCGCGCGGGCTGCCGGAATCGTGCGTGACGATCGCGTCTTCCGACGGCACGACGCGCATGAACTCGGCCATGACGAAATACGGGTTGATCGGCCGTTCCGGCGAGCGGCGCTTTCCTTCCCAGCGCCCGAGCCACTCGGCCTTCAGCGCGGCGATCCGCGGACGGACGCCGCGCCCTCGCGGATTGCCGTCCGGCGCCCGGTCCTTGACCGCCTCGATCAGCTGCTGCAGCACGAGTCTGGCGTCGCCCTGGATCGGGATCGCCGTGTCGTTGGCCTTGTAGAGGTCGCGCGGGTCGTTGGTCGCGTGGATGATGCGCTTCCCGGGCGGGATGATCGGGGTCGAGATGTTGTGCCGGGTGAGGCTGGTGCCGACCGCGAAGATGACATCCGATTCGAACAGGAAATGCCGGCCGTGCCCGGTATAAACCGTGCCGCCCGAGCCCAAGGCCAGCGCATGGTCCTCGGGAAAACAGCTCTTGCCGTCGGTCGTCGTCATGACCGGGATATCGAGCAGTTCGGCGAGCGCCACGAGCTCGTCGCACGCCTCGGCATACATGACGCCCTGGCCGGCGATGAGGATCGGCATCCGGGCATCGACCAGCATCTTCGCCGCATCGTCGATGTCATGCGCGTCGCCGGCCGAGCGGGTGCGGCGCACAGTCGTGTAGTCGACTTCATTGTGGGGAAAGTCGGCGGTCATCACATCGATCGGCACCTCGACCATGACCGGGCCGGGGCGGCCGTTCTTCAACGCGTTGAAGGCGCGCCGCAGCGCCGGCACCGCGTGCTCGGGCAGCGCCACCGGCTCGACGTGCTTTGTCACGCTGGCATAGCTGCGGGTCGAATTGAACAGCGGAAACATCTGCGCCGTCTCGCGCGGATGGCCCAAGGGCAGCAAGAGGATCGGCGTCGAATCGGAATAGGCCGAGGCGATACCGGCAAACGCATTCTCGGCGCCGGGGCCGTATTGCATCGCAAAGACGCCGGCCGGCCGGCCGTTCATGACGCGCGCTGCGCCGTCGGCCATGTGCACGCCGACCCGCTCCTGGCGGCACACGATCGGCCGCACGCCGGCCGCCGCGGCCGCCTCGATGATCGGCGTCGTCGGAAAACAGAACAGCGTCCCGATGCCTTCGCGCTTCAGGATTTCGGTGATTGCGTCCATGACCAGCATCGGCGTCCTCCCATGACGGCTGCGGCCGAGCATAGCCGCTTCCCCGCCGCCGCGCGACCCGCGCGCGAGAGCGGGTTCATGCAGAGCGCCGCTGTTTGCGGCGGTGCACCGCCGGCGCCAGCACGCAGAGGATTTCGAACATCAGCGTCGCGCCGACCAGCGCGGTGTTGCCGCTGGGGTCGAACGGCGGCGACACCTCGACGACATCGCCGCCGACGATATCGAGGCCGGCGAGGCCGCGGATCATGTGCTGCGCCTCGGCCGTGGAGAAGCCGCCGATCTCCGGCGTGCCGGTGCCCGGCGCGTAGACCGGGTCGAGGCCGTCGACATCGAAGCTGACATAGGTTGGGCCGTCGCCGACGATCGCGCGCGCTTCGGCCGCGACCGCTTCGGCGCCGCGGCGGAAGAATTCCTCGATATGGACGATGCGGATGCCGACGCTCTCGGCCCACTCCTTTTCGTCCGCCATATACATCGAGCCGCGCACGCCGATCTGGATCACTCGTTTGGGATCGATGAGGCCCTCCTCGACGGCGCGGCGGAACGGCGTGCCGTGGGTGTATTTCTCGCCGCCGAAATAGCTGTCGCTGGTGTCGGAATGGGCGTCGAAATGAACGAGGCCGAGCGGCCGCTCGCGCGCGATCCCGCGCAGAATGGGCAGCGTGACGAGATGGTCGCCGCCGGCCGACAGCGGCGCCGCGCCGGCAGCATGGAGACGCGCATAGAAGGCTTCGATGCGCTTCAAGGAATCGTGCAGATCGACCGGGTTGACCGGCGTGTCGCCGTGGTCGCCGACCCGGCACAGATCGTAGGGCGACACAAGGCTGACGTGATGCACGCGGCGCATCAGCGTCGACATCTCGCGCATCTGGCGCGGGCCGTGCCGCGCCCCCGGCCTGTTCGTCGTGCCGCCGTCCCACGGCACGCCGACGATCGCGATGTCGAGCTTATCGGGGTCGCGCTCGATCGGCAGCCGCATGAACGTCGCGACCTCGCCAAAGCGCGGCACCACCATGCCGCTGAGCGGCTCGGGGAATTTATCGGTCATGCCCCTTTATATAGGGTCGTTGCGCAGGGCGGCGAAGCGCGGGATGCTCGCGAAAACCGAGGAGGAGGAAATCGATGCCCGCGCCAATCGGCGACAACCGCGCCAAGAAGATGCTGCAGGCCAACGAACTGGTGTTGTGCATGGGGGTCAACCAGCTGCGCACACCGAACATCGCGATGATCGCCGCGGCGTGCGGCTTCGATGCGGTCTATATCGACCTCGAGCACAACCCGACCTCGCTCGAAACCGCCGCGTCGGTGTGCGTCGCCGCGCTCGGCGTTGGCATCACGCCGATCGCCCGCGTCACCTCGCACGATGCGCACGATGCGACCCGCATCCTCGATTGCGGCGCCCAGGGCGTCATGGTGCCGCATGTGCAGAACGCCGCCGAGGCCAGGGCGATCGTCGACGCTTGCCTCTATGCCCCGAGGGGCCACCGCTCGGCCTTCGGCAGCGGCCCGGCGCTCGGCTACGCGGCGCTCGGCCAGGCCGAGGTGTGCCGCATCTTGAACGAACAGACGCTGCTCCTGGCGATGATCGAGACCCCCGAGGCGGTCGCCAATGCCGCGGCGATCGCCGCGGTCGACGGCATCGATGGGCTGCATATCGGCGCTTCGGACCTGTCGACCGAAATGGGCATTCCGGGGCAATACGCGCACGAGCGGATGCGCGCCGCCTTCGCGACCGTCGCGCAGGCCGCCAAGGCGCACGGCAAGGCGATGGGGGTCGGCGGCGTGCGCCAGGATTTCGAATTCCAGAGCTGGCTGCTCAGGCTCGGCGTGCGCTATCTGACCGGCGGCTCGGATGTCGGCTACATCCTCAGCGCCGGCCGGGCCGACGTGAAGCAGCTGCGCGAGTTGGCCCTGCCGTAGCGGCTCAGGCCGCGGCGGCGGCCTCGGCGACGATGACCCGACCGGGCGGCAGCGTCACCACAACGGTCGTGCCGGTTCCCTTGATGCTGCGGACCTCCAAAACGCCGCCGTGCAGCGCCGCGAGGTGGTGGGCGATCGGCAGGCCGAGCCCGGTGCCTTCGTGGCGGCGGGTCAGGCCGGCGTCCACCTGCCGGAACGGTTCGAGAGCGAGACGGATCTCGCTCTCGGTCATGCCCGGTCCGCTGTCGCGCACTTCGAACATGATGCCGCCGTCCGCGCCGCGCCGCGCGGCGGCAACGACCGCGCCGCCCGGTTCGCTGAACTTGACGGCATTGGACAGCAGGTTCAGCACGATCTGCTTCAGCCGCAGGGGATCGGCAACCAGGAGCGGCAATCCGTCCTCGATCCGCACCGTCAGGCTCAGCGCCGCCTCCTTGGCGCGCTCGGCGACGAACGCGACACAGCCCTCGACGATGTCGCGCGGGTCCACTCCCGCCTCTTCGTAAAGATCGAGCTTGCCGGCGTCGACCTTGGCGAGATCGAGGATGTCGTTGATCACCTGATGCAGGTGCCGGGCGCTGGCATGGATGATGGCGACGTTCTCGCGCTGCGCCGGTTCGAGCCGGCCCGCCATGCCGAGATCGAGCATCTCGGCAAACCCGATGATGGCATTGAGCGGCGTGCGCAGTTCGTGACTGACATTGGCGAGGAACTGCGATTTGGCGAGGTTGGCGGCCTCGGCGGCGGCCTTTGCCTCCTCCAGGCGATGCTGCGCGCGATGCTCTTCGGTGATGTCCCGGCCGGTTCCCTGATAGCCGAGAAAGTTGCCGACAGGGTCGAAAAACGGTGTGCCGCTGATTGCGACAGTGCGGTCGGGTTGATTGCCGCCTCTGACCGTATAGACGAAATTGCGAAACGGCTCGTGGTTATGCAGCAGCCCTATATGCTGGTCCCATTTCGGCAGATCGCGGTCTGCCGAGGTCGCAATCTGGATGCGGCTGCGGCCGATATAGAGAGCCGGATCCCCGCCGTACTCGCGGATGCCGTCGGAGACGTAGGTGATCAGGTGGTTCGCGTCGGTTTCCCAGAACCAGTCCGATGAGGTCAGCGCATAATTGCGAAAGCGCGCCTCGCTGCGCCGCAGCGCTTCGGCGCTCGCGGCCAGTTCCGCGCCGTGTCGTTCAAGGCTGCGCGAACGCGCGGTCAGCGCCGCGAGCAGCACGACGAACGCGAGCGCCAGAAAAAAAGCGCCGAACGCGACGATGATCGATAGCCGATACCACGCTGCCAGCACCGTCGCTTGCGGCACCGCGACGGTAAGGACGAGCGGATAATCGTGCAGCGGGACAACCGAGACAAGCTGCGGCGGACCACCGCCGCCCTCCGAGCGGTAGCTGCCGCCGCCCTGCGCGACGATCCGATACCAGGCCGATCCCGGCGAAAGCAGCGTTCCGATCGCGGCGCTGCCCTGCGGATAGCGGGCGATCAGCGTGCCGTCGCGGTCGTAGATGCCGATCGACTCGCCGTGCTGCAGCGTGATCTCTTGATAAAAATGCTCGAAATATCCCGCTTCGATGCCGGCAACGACGGCGCCGAGAAACGCGCCGTGGGGTCCGGCAATGCGCCGCGCCAGAAAAAAGCTCGCGGCGCCGGTATGCGGGATGCGCACCGGATGGGTCAGCAGCAGGCCGACGTCAGGGTCGTCGCGCAGCCGCGCAAACCATGCCTTGTCCGCCAAGTGCAACGGCGGGACCGGCCACGGGCTCGATCCGTTGATCAGCGTTCCGTCAGCCGCGACGACGCCGATCGCGTTGGCCTGCGGCAGGTTCTTCAAGTGACGCGCGAGAAAGCGGTGCAGCTCTTCGCCCGCCACCGCCTGTTTGAGGAGCTGTGGGTCGTCGATGCCGGCCGCGACGGTCTCGCGCTGCGTCTCGCGCACGACCAGATCGACCGCCTGAACC
>DATJUL010000023.1:0-11031 GCA_035502295.1 Allostellaceae bacterium
ACCTGCAGATCGCGCAGCCAACCGATGTCGTGCGGGCTGTGCAGCGCGACGCCGCGCAGATGGAAACGCCAAGTCGCGAACGAATAGCCGAACAGCTGGCGCACGACCAGCGCCGCGACGACGACCGCAACGGTCACCCCCATCGTCGCCGAGAAATCCGTCGTCGCTTCGAGCACCAGAAAGATCATCGTCATCGGCGCGCCGACGACGCCGGCGGCCACCGCTCCCATGCCGGCCAGCACGAACACCGCCTCGTCGGGCGGCGCCCACGGCAAATAGCGGTGAATGATCAGCGAACAGAGGGCGCCGTAAAGGCTGCCGAGATAGAGCGAGGAACTGAACATGCCGCCACGAAAGCCGGTGCCGATTGACACCGCCGAGCCGATCGTCTTGGCGAGGATCAGCCCGACCAGCAGCCACAGCGTGAAGCCGGTCGAGCCGGTGGCGATCATCTGCAGGATGCCGCCGTGGCCGCTGCCGAGAATCTCCGGAAAGCCGAGCGCACAAAGCCCGAGCACGAAGCCGCCGGCCGCCGGCCGCAGCCACAACGGCAGCGACAGCCGGCGTGCCCACTGCTCGATCTGCGTCACGGCCACCATGGCCGCGACCGACAGCGCGCCGGCGACGAGGCCGATCGCCGCCATCAGCAGGTAATGTGCCGCGTTCAGGTTGACCGGCGAATAGACGATGAAGATCGGCTGTTCGCCAAAAAAGTCGCGGGTGACGACCGTCGCCGTCAGCGCCGCGACGACCACCGGGACGAGCGTCGCCAGCGTGTAGCTGCCGATGATCAATTCGAACGCATAGAAGGCGCCGCACAGTGGCGCATTGAAGGCCGCGGCGATTGCCGCCGCCGCGCCGCAGCCGACGAAATTGCGCAGATCGTTCCGCCGCAGATGCAGGGCGCGGCCGAGCCGCGAGGCGATGCCGGAGCCGAGCTGGGTATAGGCCGCTTCGAGCCCGACCGAGGCGCCGACCCCGGCGGAGATGATCGTCATGACGGTCAGCCGCAGGCTGTCGCTGAGCGACATGCGGCCGCCGTGCAGCGCGTTGGCCTCGATCGCATCGACGATGTCGCGCGGCCAATGGCGCCGCAACGCGTAGGCGATGACCCCGTAGGCCAGTCCGCCGAGCGAGGGAACGAGCAGGATGCGCCACGGGCTGATCGACAAGGCGGCGCTGATGTGCTGTTCGAACGGCACGCCGAACAGAAAATGGTGAAATTCGTCCACCATGTCGCGGGTCAGCGCGACGCCGAACGCGATGACAACGCCGATGGCCGCCGCGACAACGGTCTGGCCGAGTTGGCTGTCGCGGATGTTGCGGCGCAGGAACAAGCGGGCGCGCGTGCGCAGGTGCGCGGTGCCGCGGTGGCGGAGAGCGACCGCCGCGCTGTCCTCGGCGCGATCCTCCTGTCCGGCGACGCTCACCGAGGGATCCTTGAGCCTTGTCTCGGGGGATCGAGCGATAACGAAAACCCGTCGCGGCGCCCGAAAGCGCCGACGGGCCGGGGTGGCGTAAGCAAGCTAACGAATTATAACACGCTCTTATTCCGCGCGCGCCCGCCTGCCTGAGACGAACGGCCGAATAAGCCTCAGCGCATCGTCGGCATCACGTATTCGGCGCCGGAACGGATGCCCGCCGGCCAGCGTGCCGTCACGGTCTTGAGGCGCGTGTAATACCGCACGCCTTCCATGCCGTAGACCGCGTTGTCGCCGAAGAGGGAGCGCTTCCAGCCGCCGAAGCTGTGGAACGCCATCGGCACCGGGATCGGCACGTTGATCCCGACCATGCCGATCTGGATGCGGCTGGTGAATTCGCGCGCCGCATCGCCGTCGCGCGTGAAGATCGCGACACCGTTGCCGTATTCGTGGTCGTTGCACAGCTTCACCGCGTCCTCGAAGCCCGGCGCCCGCACGACCGACAGCACCGGCCCGAAAATCTCCTCTTGGTAGATGCGCATCTCGGGCCGCACGTCGTCGAACAGGCAGCCGCCGAGGAAGAAGCCGTTCTCGTAGCCCTGCAATTTAAGGCCGCGGCCGTCGACGACGAGCTTGGCGCCCTCCTCGACGCCGAGATCGACATAGGACCGCACCCGCTCCAGATGCTGCCGGGTGACGAGCGGCCCCATCTCGGCCTCGGGATCGCTGCCCGGGCCGATCTTCAAGGCGCGCACCCGCGGCGCCAATTTGTCCATCAGCCGGTCGCCGACGCCGCCGACCGCGACGGCGACCGAGACCGCCATGCAGCGCTCGCCGGCCGCGCCGTAGGCGGCGCCCATCAAGGCATCGGTCGCCTGGTCGAGATCGGCGTCGGGCATCACGACCATGTGGTTTTTGGCGCCGCCCAGCGCCTGTACCCGCTTGCCGTTCTGCGCCGCGGTCGCATAGATGTGGCCGGCGATCGCGGTCGAGCCGACAAAGCTGACCGCCGCGACATCGGGATGCGCGAGCAAACTCTCGACCGCCTCGCGGTCGCCGTTGACGACGTTGAAGACGCCTGCCGGCACGCCGGCTTCGATCAAGAGTTCGGCGATGCGATGGCCGGCCGACGGGTCGCGCTCCGACGGCTTCAAGACGAACGTGTTGCCGCACGCGAGCGCGACCGGGAACATCCACATCGGCACCATGACCGGGAAGTTGAACGGCGTGATGCCGACGCAGACGCCCAACGGCTGGCGCAGCGACCAGCTGTCGATGCCGCGGCCGACCTGCTCGGTGAATTCGCCCGCCATCAGGTGCGGGATGCCGCAAGCGAACTCGACGACTTCGAGACCGCGGGTGACCTCGCCCTGCGCGTCGGAGAAGACCTTGCCGTGCTCCTCAGAGACGAGGCGCGCCAGCGCATCCTGCTCGCGATGCAACAGGTCGACGAATTTGAACATCGCGCGGGCGCGGGTTAAAGGCGGCGTCGCGGCCCAGCCCGGAAACGCCGCTTTCGCCGCCTGCACCGCGGCATCGACTTCGCCCGGATTGGCGAAGGCGACACGGCGGATCTTCTCGCCGGTCGCCGGATTGAACACATCGCCCCAGCGGCCGCTGTTGCCCTCAGCCCGCCTGCCATTGATGAAATGCTGGACGTCGCTCATTGCTCTCACCTGCAGCTGTGATCGCTTCGCGGGCGATCATAGGCGGCGCCGGCGCAAAAGTCCTTCCGCGTCTCGCCGCGCTGTCGCCCGCCAACTTGGCAAGCCGCCGAGCGGCTCGGCGGCAATCGCCGCGCGCATGATCGCCCGCGCCAGGCAATTGGCTGCAGCGTGGCCGAGTCGCGCGAGGCGCAGCGGGTCGATCTCGGCGCTTGCGGACGCGGTCGACAACGCGAACACGGTATCGCCGTCGAACGGTGTGTGAGCGGGGCGGATCGCCTGCGCGAGCCCGTCCTGCGCCATGATCGCGAGGCGCCGGCAGGCATTCCTGTCGAGTGCCGCATCCGTCGCGACGACCGCGATCGTCGTGTTGGCGCCGGCGGCGGGAGCCGCGCAGCCGGACAAATCTTCCGGGTCGAGCGGTCGATCGGGAAGCTGCCGCTGCGGCGGGATTTCGCCGGCGAGCGCCAACTCCGCCGCCCACAGCCGGCCGCAATCGGGGCGCACGATCGATCCCCAGCTGTTGACCACGACGATCGCGCCGACCACGCTGCCGTCGGCGAGCCGCAGCGAGGCGCTGCCAACGCCGCCCTTGAGCCGCCCGGCCTTGGCGCCCAGCCCGGCGCCGGCGTTGCCGAGCGCGAAGTCGCCACCGGCCCGCGCCAGCGCGTCACGCCCGAGCCGGCGATACGGCGGCTCGCCGGTCCACGCGCGGCGGCCGGGAAAGGCGAGGTCGAACAGGATCGCCGCCGGCACGATCGGCACGCGCACGTCGCGCACCGGAAAGCCGCGGCCCAGCGCCGCGAGGCCCTCCATGACCCCGCCGGCCGCCTCCAGTCCGAAGGCCGAGCCGCCCGACAAGACGATCGCATCGACGCGCGCGACCAGTGCCGCCGGATCGAGCAATTCGGTCTCACGGCTGCCCGGCGCGCCGCCGCGCACATCGACCGCCGCTGTCGCCGGCGCCGTGGCGAGAACGACGGTCGTGCCGGTCATGCCGGCCGGGTCCTCGGCCTGGCCGACCAGAATGCCCGGCACATCGGTGATCAGATTGCGCGGACCGGGCGTGGCCATCCCCTCCTCCTCAACAATGACGCGCGGCGCGACGGCCGCAACCGCGCGCGCCCGACGAGCGGATTGAACATCGGCCATCGGTTGGCATCAGGCTAGCCGTCCGGCTCGGCGCCGCACATTACCGCGCCGTCCACCGCCACCTGTTTCAGGACGGGCCGAGCCGGGACGCAAAGCACCGGCCTCGCGCTTCCGCGAAATCTGTGCGAACCGCCCAGAAAGAAGAGGGCTTACCATGGCATGACATGCTTAACTCAGTGCGATCTGCCGCGCCGCGTGTTCGGCGTCGTCCTGCCGCGACCAGAAGGAGAGAGAGAGATGAAGATCGGCTTTATCGGGCTTGGCATGATGGGCAAGGGCATGGCGGCCAATCTGCAAAAGGCCGGCTACGATCTCGTCCTGCACGATCTGCGCCGCGCCGCCGCTGAGCCGTTTCTCGCCAAGGGCGCGGTGTGGGCCGACAGTCCGAAGGCCGTGGCCGAGCAGGTCGAGATCGTCTTTACCTCGCTGCCGGTGCCGGCCGATGTCGAGGCGGTCGCGCTGGGAGCCAGCGGGCTGATCGAAGGCCTGCGGCCCGACAGCGCCTATTTCGACATGTCGACCAACTCGGTCGCCGTGGTGCGCCGGATCAACCAGGTCTTTGCCGAGAAAAACCTTTATATGCTCGATTCGCCGGTCAGCGGCGGCCCCGGCGGCGCGGCCAGCGGCAGGATGGCGATCTGGGTGGGCGGCGACGAGCAGCAGTTCAACCGCCATAAGCGCGTGCTCGACGCGATGGGCGACCAGGCGCGCTACATCGGCCCGATCGGCGCCGGCACGATCGCCAAGCTCGTGCACAATTGCACGAGCGCGGTCATGGGTGTCGCGCTCGCCGAAGTCATGACGATGGGGATCAAGGCCGGCGTCGCGCCGCTCGATTTGTGGGAGGCGGTGCGCCAAGGGGCAACGGGCCGGGCGCGCACGTTCGACCGATTGGGCAAGTTCCTGTCGAGCAGCTACGACCCGCCCGATTTTGCGCTGCGCCTGTTGCACAAGGACGTGTCATTGGCGGTCGGGCTCGGCAAGGAAGTGGCGGTGCCGATGCGGCTCGCCAATCTCGCGCTCGAAGAATTGACCGAGGCGATGAACCGCGGCTGGGCCGGGCGCGACAGCCGCGTGCCGGGGCTGTTGCAGGTCGAGCGCTCCGGCGTCGGCGAACTGAAGGTCGATCCCGCCGATATCCAGGCCGTCTTCGACCGCGACCCGCAGCGATAACCGGCGCTCTGCTGCCGCGCAGTGCCGTCGGAGGCGGGCCGGCGCGACATGCGCTGCGGTAGAAAACCACGGGCTGCCTCGCAAGCGCGATTCGCCTTCCCCAGTTAAGTCATGCATACTGGCTAGACGGCGGAACGCGGCTTGCATTTCGCCGAGAGGGGGGAGAACACGGCCGCGGGATTGCGCCCGCGGCCGAGAGCGAGAGCTACGATCGATGGCAGCGGCACGCGACAGAGGCCTGTACGATCCGAGAAACGAGCACGACGCTTGCGGCGTCGGCTTTGTCGCGAATATCCGGGGCCGAAAATCGCACGATCTCATTCGCCGCGGCTTACAGATTCTCGTCAACCTCGATCACCGCGGCGCGGTCGGCGCCGACCCGCTGATGGGTGACGGCGCCGGCTGCATGATCCAGACGCCCGATGCGCTGCTGCGCGATTGGGCGGCGGGGCGCGGCCTCGACCTGCCGCCGCCCGGGCGCTATGCGGTCGCGATGTGCTTTCTGCCGATGGAGGAGGAAGCGCGTGCCTTCGCGATCCGCCATTTCGAGCATTTCGTCCAGGCAGAAGGGCAGCAGACGCTGGCGTGGCGCGACGTGCCTGTCAATACGACGGGGCTCGGCCGGGCGGTTATTGAGTCGATGCCTTATATCGCGCAGGCGCTCGTCGCCGCCGGCCCCGACATCAGTGACCAGGACCATTTCGAACGCAAGATCCTGACGATCAGGAAACAGGTGCTGAACAGCCTCGGGAGGCTCGCGCAGCAGCACGAGCTGCCGGCGCTGCCGCAGTTCTACATCCCGTCGTTCTCGACCCGCACCGTCGTTTACAAAGGTCTCCTGTTGGCGCCGCAGGTCGAAGGCTTCTACGAGGATTTGCACAATCCGTTGACGGTTTCGGCGCTGGCGCTCGTGCATCAGCGGTTTTCGACCAACACATTTCCGTCGTGGCGTCTCGCCCACCCCTACCGGTTCATCGGCCATAACGGCGAGATCAACACGGTGCGCGGCAACGTCAACTGGATGGCGGCGCGCCGCCAGGCGATGTCGTCCGATCTGCTGGGGCCGGACCTCGCCAAGATGGTGCCGCTGATCGGCCCCGGACAGTCCGACACCGCATGCATCGACAACGCCTTGGAGCTCCTCGTCATCGGCGGCGGCTACTCCTTGGCGCACGCGATGATGATGCTGATCCCGGAGGCGTGGTCCGATCCGCTGATGGACCCGGAGCGCCGCGCTTTCTATGAATACCACGCGGCGCTGATGGAGCCGTGGGACGGGCCGGCGGCGATCGCCTTCACCGACGGCCGCCAGATCGGCGCGACCTTGGACAGGAACGGCCTCAGGCCCGCGCGCTACATCATCACCGACGACGATCATGTCATCATGGCATCGGAAGCCGGCGTGCTGCCGGTGCCGGAAGAGAAGATCGCCCGCAAATGGCGCCTGCAGCCCGGCAGGATGCTGCTGATCGATCTCGAAGAAGGCCGCATCATCGGCGACGACGAGATCAAGGCAAGACTCGCCGCCGAGCACCCCTACGAGAACTGGCTGAAAGAGACGCAGTGGAAATTGGCCGAATTGCCCGAGCCGCCCGAAGGCGCCGCGCCCGCGGTATCGAACGATGCCACTGCCCGGCTCGATCTGCAGCAGGCGTTTGGCTACACGACCGAGGATGTGCAGTTCTTTTTGGAGCCGATGGCGCGCGACGCCGACGATCCCGTGGGGTCGATGGGCACCGACACGCCGATCGCCGCGTTCTCCGACCGGCCGAAGCTTCTCTACAACTATTTCAAGCAGAACTTCGCGCAGGTCACCAACCCGCCGATCGACCCGATCCGCGAAGAGCTGGTCATGTCGCTGATTTCGATGATCGGGCCGCGGCCGAACCTCCTCGGCCACGAAATCGGCACGCATCATCGGCTGGAAGTCGCGCAGCCGATCCTGACCGATGGCGATCTGGCAAAGATCCGCAACATCGAGCACCTGGTCGACCATTTCAAGACCGACACGCTCGACATCACTTGGCCGGCGGCTGATGGAGCCGAGGGGATCGAAGCGGCGCTCGACCGGCTGTGCGGCGAGGCGACGGCGGCGGTCGAGGCCGGCCACAATATCTTGATCCTGTCCGATCGCGCGGTCTCGCCCGAGCGCTGCCCGATCCCAGCGCTGCTCGCGACGGCGGCGGTGCACCATCATTTGATCCGCCAGGGCCTGCGCACGAAAACCGGCATCGTCGTCGAGACCGGCGAGGCGCGCGAGGTGCACCATTTCTGCGTGTTGGCCGGCTACGGCGCCGAGGCGATCAATCCCTATCTCGCGTTTGCGACGATCGAGCAGATCCGCAGCGAAAACGGCCTGCAACTGGCGGCCGAGCAGGTCCAGAAAAACTATATCAAGGCGCTGGGCAAAGGCATCCTCAAGGTCATCTCCAAGATGGGGATCTCGACCTATCAGTCCTATTGCGGCGCGCAGATCTTCGACGCCGTGGGATTGCAGAGCGATTTTGTCGAGCAATACTTCACCGGCACAGCGACGACAATCGAAGGCGCGGATCTCAAGGCGATCGCCGAAGAGGCGTTGGTGCGCCACGCCCGGGCCTGGAGCGACGACCCGCTCTATCAGGACATGCTCGACCTCGGCGGCGACTATGCGTTTCGCCTGCGCGGCGAGGCGCATGCCTGGACACCGCAATCGATCGCCTGGCTGCAGCATGCGGTGCGCGGCAATTCGCTTGCCGATTACCAGGCCTTCGCCGCTTCGATCAACGACCAGAGCGAGCGGCTGTTGACGATCCGCGGCCTGATGCGTCTGCGCCCCGCCGATGACGGCCCGGTGCCGCTCGCCGAGGTCGAGCCCGCGGCGGAGATCGTCAGGCGCTTCGCCACCGGCGCGATGAGTTTCGGCTCGATCAGCCGCGAGGCGCATACGACGTTGGCGATCGCGATGAACCGCATCGGCGGCAAGTCGAACACCGGCGAGGGCGGCGAGGAGGCGGAGCGCTTCACGCCGTTGCCCAACGGCGACTCGATGCGCTCGGCGATCAAGCAGGTGGCCTCCGGGCGCTTTGGCGTCACCGCCGAATACCTCGTCAACGCCGATATGCTGCAGATCAAGATGGCGCAGGGCGCCAAGCCGGGCGAGGGCGGGCAACTGCCCGGCCGCAAGGTCGACAAGATCATCGCCAGCGTGCGCTATTCGACGCCTGGGGTCGGCCTGATTTCGCCGCCGCCGCACCACGATATCTATTCGATCGAAGACTTGGCGCAGCTGATCCATGACCTGAAGAACGCCAACCCAAACGCCTTGATCTCGGTGAAATTGGTGTCGGAGGTTGGGGTCGGCACCGTGGCGGCCGGCGTCTCGAAGGCGCGCGCCGACCATGTGACGATCGCCGGTTACGAGGGCGGCACCGGCGCCAGCCCGCTGACCTCGTTGACCCATGCCGGCTCGCCGTGGGAGATCGGGCTGGCCGAGACGCAGCAGACGCTGGTGCGCAACGGCCTGCGCGGTCGCATCGCGGTGCAGGTCGACGGCGGGCTGAGGACCGGCCGCGATGTCGTCGTGGGCGCGCTGTTGGGCGCCGATGAGTTCGGCTTCGCCACGGCGCCGCTGATCGCCGCCGGCTGCATCATGATGCGCAAGTGTCACTTGAACACCTGTCCGGTCGGCATCGCGACGCAGGACCCGGTACTGCGTCGAAAGTTCACCGGCGCGCCCGAGCATGTCATCAACTATTTCTTCTTCGTCGCCGAGGAAGCGCGCCAATTGATGGCGGAAATGGGCTTCCGCCGGCTCGATGACATGATCGGACGGGTCGACCGCATCGACATGGTGCGCGCCGTCGACCACTGGAAAGCGAAGGGGATCGATCTGTCGCGCTTGTTGTATCAGGAGCCGCCGCAGCCGGGCGTCGCGAGCTACCATTGCGAAACGCAGAACCACGGTCTCGACAAGGCGCTCGACAACGAATTGATCGCGCTCGCCGAGCCGGCCCTCGAGCGGCGCGAGCCGGTCAGGATCGAGCGGCCGATCCGCAACATCCACCGCACGGTCGGCGCGATGCTGTCGGGCGAAGTCGCCAAACGCTATGGCCACATGGGCCTGCCGGAAGACACGATTTGGGCGCGCTTTGACGGCACCGCCGGGCAGAGCTTCGGCGCGTTCCTGGCACACGGCGTAACCCTGGAGTTGCACGGTGACGCCAACGATTATACCGGCAAGGGTCTGTCGGGCGGGCGGCTGATCGTGCGCCAGCCGGCGGCGGCCAGGCGCGAGCCGACCGAGAACATCATTATCGGCAACACTGTGCTCTATGGCGCGATCGCCGGCGAAGCCTATTTCGAGGGCGTCGCGGGCGAGCGTTTCGCGGTCAGGAATTCCGGCGCCGTCACGGTGGTCGAAGGAACGGGCGACCACGGTTGCGAATACATGACGGGCGGGGTCGTCGCGGTCATCGGCGACACCGGGCGCAATTTCGCCGCCGGCATGTCGGGCGGCATCGCCTATGTGTGGGACCCCGAAGGCCGCTTCGCGAGCCTGTGCAATCAGAGCGAGGTCGAACTGTCGTCGGTCGCCGCCGTCGAACCCGACGCCGACGACGCCGATGCGGTTTATCAAGGTGAGGCCGCCCGGCCGCGCCAGCGCGCCGCGAGCGTCACCGACAACGGCATGGGCGACCCGCTGCGCTTCGATGCCGAGCGGCTGCGCATCCTGGTGGAGCGCCACCATCTCCTCACCGGCAGCGCCCGCGCGCGCCTGCTCTTGGAAAACTGGGACGACGCGCTTGCCGCGTTTGTCAAGGTGACGCCGCGGGACTATCGCCGAGCCTTGCTGGAGTTGCGCGCCGAGCGCGAAACGGACGCTGCCGCCATGGCCGCCGCGGAGTAGCCGACCGCGGCGCGGTGTCGCAGACTGCCGATAATTTTGCCGGATGCAGTTCGTTCTGTTGCTGAAGCTCCTCGCGCTGCTGGCCGTGGCCAATGGCACGCCGCTGTTCGCGAAGAAGATATTCGGCCGCAGCTTTGCGTGGCCGATCGACGCGGGTTTGCGGTTGTGGGACGAGCGGCCGCTGTTCGGCGCCTCGAAGACGATCCGCGGGATTGTCTTGGCGGTGGCGCTGAGCGCGGCCGTCGCGCCGTTGCTCGGCCTTGATGCTTGGCTCGGGCTGGCGGTCGGCGCCGGGGCGATGGCCGGCGACTTGTTCTCCAGTTTCTGCAAGCGGCGCGCCGGCATGAAGCCGAGCAGCCGGGCCACCGGCCTCGACCAAATCCCGGAATGCCTGCTGCCGCTGCTCTTGTGCCGCCTCTGGCTCGACCTGTCGGGGCTCGGCATTGCACTCGGCGTCGCAGCGTTTTTCCTCGGCGAGATCGTCCTGTCGCGGCTCCTGCACCAGCTGCGCCTGCGCGAGCAGCCATATTAACCGGATTGGTTGCGAAAAGGCGCGCGGGGCGACCGCCGGCTTGCGCCTGGCGATTTTGCCATACCGACTGCAATCCGAACTTGGCCTGCAATTTGAGGAAAATCGATCGGCTGGATAGGGATAGATGATCCGGTTGCAGCCGACGAGTTAAAACGCAGCCGATAATACTTTTAACCGCCGTCTTTGTTGACAAGTCTCAGC
>DATJUL010000024.1:0-5879 GCA_035502295.1 Allostellaceae bacterium
GTCGATCTTCCATGGCCGGATACCGGTGCGCATGGCGCTGGCGGCGTTCCTGCCCTTCATCGGCTATGAGATCTTTGCAGCCGGGTTGCTCACGGTGCTGGTTCGGCGCGGCCGCAGCTTTCCGATTGTCGGGCGCTATGCCAACGCCGTCATCGAAACCAGTTTTCCGACTTTGCTGCTCTATCTGCTTACGCGGTATATCGCTGCGCCGATCGCTTTCGGCTCGTGGCCGGCGCTTCTCTATTTCCTGTTCATCATCCTTTCGACCTTGCGGCTTGATTTCCTGCTTTCAGCGTTCACCGGCGCGGTCGCCGCGGTCGAGCTTTTTGTCCTCGCCATTTTCCTGCTGCACCTCGCTTGGCAGACGGACGACCTCACCCGCAGCATCCCCTACCACCTGACGCGCAGCGCGGTGCTGCTCGCGGCCGGGGTTCTCGCCGGTGCCGTCGGGGTCACGATCAGGCGCCAGTTCGAGCGCACCATCGCGGCCGCCTCGGCACGCGATCGCGTCATCAACCTGTTCGGACAGCACGTCTCGCCCCTGGTGGTCGAGCGCCTTCTCGCTGTCGAAGCGGCCGAACTCAGCGACATGCGTCGGGTCTGCATCATGTTCGTCGATATCCGCGGCTTCACGGCCGCGGCGCGCGACCGCAGGCCGGCCGATGTCGTGGCCCGCCTCGACGCGGTGTTCGCGATCCTGGTCGACATCGTCGACCGGCATCACGGCATCGTGAACAAGTTCCTGGGCGACGGACTCCTCGCCATCTTCGGCGCGCCGATCGAGGACCCGGGCGCCGCCGCGAACGCGGTCGCGGCTTCCCGCGAGATGCTGCGCGCGATCGCCGCCGCCAATGCCGGCAGCGCTTGGCCGATCCGCATTGGCATAGGATTGCACATTGGCGAAGCGGTGGTCGGCACCGTCGGCTCGCCGCGGCGCAAGGAATATACGGTCATCGGTGACACCGTGAACCTTGCGTCGCGCCTCGAGAGCCTCAACAAGGACATGGGGTCCGAGCTCCTCGTATCCCAGGCCGTACGCGAGGCGGCGGGCGAGGCGGCAATCGCGAACGGGGTCCTGCTCGGTCCCGTCCCGGTGCGCGGCTACGCCGAACCGATCACGGTCTGGCGCCTTGCCTGAAGTATCGGCAAGGACCATCAAGAAACGTGAGCGAGTAGGCGAAACGAATTTGGTGTGAAGGTAGGCGTGCTGAGACCGATCGCGCATTCGAGAGACGGCGAGTTCGCTGTCCACGCCAATGCGATGCCGACAGGGTAATACTGCGATGTCCGCTGTCGGCGCGAAGGGGGCGCTTTCGGGCGCTACTAGACCCCCGCTTCTGCGGGGGTGACGGGGTGGTTGCAAATGAGGCGATCACGCTTCACCGCGGCGGCGGGGCGAGGACTTCGCGGCGGCCGACATGGTTGGCCTGGCCGACGACGCCCTCCAGCTCCATGCGCTCGATGAGGCGGGCGGCGGCTCGCCGGCCGACAGCGGCTCCGGTCAGCGCAGCGCGGGAAGGCCCCGGTAGAGGGCGGCGAGCGGGATATCAAGGCCGATCGTCACGAGAGTGAGGCGCGCGTCGGGGCCGGCGAGTTCCTCCGGGGTCCAGGCGGCACCGCCGGCGAGGCGATGGACGGTCGCGGCGATCCGCTCGCTTTCGACGTAAAGCACCTCGCGCACACTCGGGATGCGCTGATAGGCCGGCAGCTTCAAGAACACATCGTCGCGCTCGGTCGACGGCGACAGGATTTCGACGATGAGCAGCGGCTCGCCGACCATGCCGCGCGAGGCGAGATCAGCCGGCGCACAGGTGAACACGACATCGGCGGTGAAATGGTCGCGGCCGGCGAGGCCGGCCGGCGCGATCCCCGCCTCGGCGTGCAGCGTGCAGCCCGGATGATTGGCCCGCAGCGGCGACCCTAATTCGAACAGGAGATTGGCTTGGATGATCTGGTGCGGTTCCGCCGGCGGGGCCATCGCGACGATGACGCCGTCCAGCAGCTGATAGCGCCGGCGGTCGCGCGGGCAGGCGTCAAAGAATTCCGCAACGCTCAGCAGCTTCCAGGCGGGTTCCATGCGGGCAAATCTAAGCTGTCGCGCGGCGGATTTCCACTTCTACGCGGCGGCAGGTATCACCGCGGCGGCGGGGCGAGGACTTCGCGGCGGCCGACGTGGTTGGCCTGGCCGACGACGCCCTCCAGCTCCATGCGCTCGATGAGGCGGGCGGCGCGGTTGTAGCCGATCTGCAGATGGCGCTGCACAAAGCTCGTCGAGGCCTTGCGTTCACGCGTCACAAGCGCGACCGCCTGGTCGTAAAGCTCGTTGCCGGAGCCGGGGTCCTCCTCGCCGCCGAACATGTCGGCGCCGGCCCCACCGACGCCGTCGTCCTCGGTGATGTCGTCGATATAGGCGGGTTCGCCGCGCGCCTTCAGGTAGGAGACGACGCGCTCCACCTCCTCGTCCGATACGAACGGCCCGTGCACGCGCGTGACGCGGCCGCCGCCGGCCATATAGAGCATGTCGCCGCGGCCCAAGAGCTGCTCGGCGCCGCCTTCGCCGAGGATCGTGCGGCTGTCGATCTTGGAAGTCACCTGGAACGAGATGCGGGTCGGGAAATTGGCCTTGATCGTGCCGGTGATGACATCGACCGAGGGGCGCTGCGTCGCGGTGATGAGATGAATGCCGGCGGCCCGCGCCATCTGCGCCAGGCGCTGGACGGCGGCCTCGATGTCCTTGCCGGCGACCAGCATCAGATCGGCCATCTCATCGACGACGACGATGATCAGCGGCAATTCCGCGGCGTCGAACGGCTGCTCCTCGATCACCGGCTGGCCGGTCTCCGGGTCGAACCCGGTCTGCACCTTGCGCACCAGGGTCTCGCCCTTTTCGGCGGAGTCGCGGATGCGGGAGTTGAACCCCTCGATGTTGCGCACGCCGAGTTTCGACATCTTCTGGTAGCGGCTCTCCATCTCGCGCACGACCCATTTCAACGCGAGCACGGCCTTCTTCGGATCGGTCACGACCGGCGCCAAGAGATGCGGAATGCCGTCATAAACCGACAATTCCAGCATCTTCGGATCGACCATGATGAATTTGCAGGCATCGGGCGGCATGCGGTAGAGGATCGACAGGATCATCGTATTGATGCCGACCGATTTGCCCGAGCCGGTGGTGCCGGCGATCAACAGATGCGGCATGCGCACCAGGTCGGCGATGACCGGCTCGCCGGAAATGTCCTTGCCGAGCGCGATGGCGAGGCGCCCGGCGTGCTTTTCGTAGGCCGGCGCATCGAGCAGCTCGCGCAGATACACGGTTTCGGCCTTGAGGTTGGGCAATTCGATGCCGATCACGGTGCGCCCCGGCACCACCGCGACGCGCACCGAAATGGCGCTCATCGAGCGGGCGATGTCGTCGGCGAGGCCGATGACGCGCGAGGCCTTGATGCCGGGCGCCGGCTCCAGCTCGTACAGCGTCACGACCGGACCGGGCCGCACCTGCACGATCTGGCCGCGCACGCCGTAATCCTCCAGCACGGCTTCCAGCATGCGGGCGTTCTTGCCGAGCGCATCCTCATCGATTGCTTCGGTGCGGCCGGCCGGCGGCTTCGTCAACAGCGAGAGCGCCGGCAGGATCGGCTCGTCGTCGTGACGCAGGTCGAGCGCCGGCTGCCGCTCCGGGTCACGCCACCGCGCCGCGGCCGGCTGCTTCGGTCGCGGCATGACGAGGCGAACGAGGCGGCCAACGCCCGGCTCATCGGCCGGTTCGGTCGGTGCGGCCGCCGAAGGCGCCGCGGCCGCGGCAAATTGCGGCTCCCGCCGGGGGCCCGCGGCGGCGCGGAGCGGCCGCGCGGCCGGCCCGACCCGGCGGGCCGCGCGGCGTTCGCGCCAGGCCAGGAACAGCCGGCCGGCCAGCCCCGCGGCGGCGGCGGTGCCGTGCCCCGACAGGCGCGCCATGAGGCCCGCGCGGCGTCCGGCGAGGTAGCCGATATCGCGCCAGTCCCCGGGCGACAGGCCGATGATCGTCAACAGCAGCAGCGCGACCAGCGCCGCCGCCGTCATCGCCAGCGGCAGCGCCATGCCGCCGAGCCCGACGCGCTCGACGAGATCGAGTGCGAGCCAGCCGACCGCGCCGCCCGGTCCGGCCGGAAAGGCCAGGCTTGGATGCAGGATCGCGCAGGCGAACGCGGCGAGGACGAGGGCCGGCGGCAGCATCGCCAGGCGCCGCCGCGGCCGCCGCAGCGGTCGCTGCAACAACAGCCGCAATGCCCAGCCGACCAGCACCGCCGGCAGCAGATAGGCGGCGAATCCGAGGCTCTGCACCAGGATGTCGGCGACGAGCGCGCCGTCGCGGCCGACAAAATTGGCGACCGGCGCGGCCGATGCGGTATCGAGCGAGGCGTCGGCGCGGCGATAGGTCAGCAGCGCCAGCAGCAACAGCAGGCTTGCGACCGCAAGCGCGGTGCCGCCGGCGGCGTAAAGCGGCCGCAGGGCGCCGGCCAGCTGTTCCCGCCAGACCCGCCGGTAGCGCCGCCAGGAAAAGCCGCGCGCGTGGCCGCGGCGAAGCGCGAATTGCGCCGTTCTGGGCATCCCCCTTGCCCTCCTCGACCGCGCCGGATCGGCCCCCCAGCCGCGACCGGCGCTGTCACATGACGGCGCAAGCTTACGCGATCGGGCGGGCGGGCGGAAGCGATCCGGGCCGACGACATTGGAATTCATCTAAATGTCGGGGCAAGCAGCGCGCTCAGCCGAGCGGCGGCAGGTCGGGCGGCGGGCGGCGTGTTCGGCTCGCCTGCTCGTAAGCATAGGCGATGCGCAACAGCGTCGCCTCGCTCCAGGCGCGGCCGGCGAACGTCGCGCCGAGGGGATAATCGGGTGTCTCCCGCCCGTCTGCGCCGGAAATGAACCCGGCCGGCACCTGCACGCTGGGATAACCGGCGCGGGCGGCGATGGCGCAGCCGGCGGAGCCCGGAAACAGCACGGCGTCGAGGCGATGGATGTCCATATAGATGTCGAGGCCCAATTCGCGGCTCGACCTGAGATCCATCGCACGCGCCGAATGGTATTCCGCTTCGCTGAGGTCGCCGCGCGTCGCCTCTGCGGCGAGGAGGATGTCCTGGCCGAAGCGCAGCGCCCGATCGGCGTTGGCCTCGTTGAACGCGATGATGTCGGCAAGCGATTGCATCGGCGTCTCGACGAGCCAGTCGCGCAGATAGGCGTTGAGATCGGCCTTCAGCTCATAGACGAAGACGATCGGCCGCATCGCCGGCTGGCTGCGCGTCGCGCTTTCCCGGTTGGTGTTGAGGATTGCCATCGTCGTGCCCGGCCCGCCGATCCAGCCGGCGGTCGGCAGGTTGGCGCGGATGATCGTTGCCCCGCCGGCTTCGAGCGTCGCCACGACCTCGCCCATCACCGCGGCGGCGCGCGGGCCGAGCCGGCCGAAATAGATGTCGTTGGCCGGATCGGCGGGGTCGCCCGGCACGCCGATGCGCATGCCGCGGAGGCCATCGGCATCGAGGAGCGCCGTGTAATCGGCCGGCCGCTGCTGCGCCGCCGTCGCCGGGTCGGCGGGATCCGGCGCCGCCAGCACATTCAACAGGATCGCGGCGTCGCGCACCGAGCGGGTGAGCGGCCCCGCGGTATCCTGGCTGTGCGCGATCGGCAGGATGCCGGCGCGGCTGATCAGCCCGACCGTCGGCTTCACGGTCACGACGCCGTTCTGCGACGCCGGCGACAACAGCGACCCCGACGTTTCGGTGCCGATCGCCGCGGCGCACAGCCCGGCCGCCACCGCGACGGCCGACCCCGAACTCGACCCGCCGGGCGAGACGGCCGGAATCCCGCCAGCGCCGAGCGCCGGGGCATAGGGGTTGCGCACCTGG
>DATJUL010000025.1:0-36076 GCA_035502295.1 Allostellaceae bacterium
CGCATGTAGCGCTCGCCCCAGTTCCACTGGCTCTCGACCCCCATGCCGGTGATCGCGTGCAGGCTCACCGGCATGCCGAGCGCCTCGGCCGCCGCCCAGAACGGATCGTAAATGTCGGAGCTGTAGGGCTGGTCCTGCGGCGGCGAGCACCAGATCATCGCGCCTTTCAGGCCCATCTTGGCGCAGCGCTCGAGTTCCCTGGCGCCGGCCTTGGGGTCGTAGAGCGAGATCATCGCCAGCCCGGCCATGTTCTTCGGGTCATAGCTGACGAATTCCGCGAGCCAGTTATTGTAAACGCGGAAGCAGTCGGCCTGCAGCCCTGCATCCTTCAGCCAGAAGATGCGGAAGCCCAAGGTCGTGTACAGCACGTCGGCCTCGACGCCGTCGACCGCGTTGTCCTTCTTGCGCTCGGCCGGGTCCCAGCCGCCTTTCCGGGCATCGGCATAGGTCGCCTGGTTCAGAAACGTCTTCAATTCCTCCGGCGTCTTGCCGGCGCCGAAGCCGATGCCGATCGGGTGCGGCGCGAAGCCCTCGTAATGGAAGTACGCGCCCTCCTTGCCGCCCGGCGGGTTGACCAGAAGCTGCGGCGCGCGATCGCGGTATTGCTGGTCGACGCGGGTGACCCACAGATCGGGCGGCTCGTTGACGTGCGAATCGGCGGAGATCAGGCGGTATTGCGGCATGGCGGTCCCTCGTGCGGTCGCGTGGCGCCGATGCCCGGCGCCGCGCGAGGGATTGTGCGCCGGCACGCGGCGGATCGCCATGGTGAAATGTCATTGCGAGCACAGCGAAGCAATCCCGATGGGTTCGGCGGGGTTGCCTCGTCGCGCGATGCGCTCCTCGCAATGACGATCAGCCCGCGCGCCGCAGACAAATCGCCGGCGGGCGGGTAGACTGCGCCCTGCTGAGGGAACAAAGGGGCCATCGATGGCCGACGCCAAACCGCACGACACGGGCGACCCGCCCGATTTCGCGACGCTTCTCGCGCGCGCCGAGGCGCTCGTGCCGGTATTGCGCGAGCGCGCCGGCCGCACCGAGGAACTCCGCCGCGTGCCCGACGAGACGATCGCCGACCTGCATCAGAGCGGCCTTTTCCGCATGCTGCAGCCGCGCCGGGTCGGCGGCAGCGAATTGCCGTTCCGCGCGATCGTCGAGCTCGTCTCGGCGATCGGCCGCGGCGACGCCTCGACCGCCTGGGTCCTGGCCAATCTCGCGGCGCATCACTGGCTCCTTGGCATGTGGCCGAAGCGGGCGCAGGACGAGGTGTGGGGCCCCTCGCCCGACAACCTCGTCGGCTCGGCGCTGATTTTTCCGCGCGGCCGCGCCCGACCGACCGACGGCGGCTATCGCGTCACCGGACGCTGGCCGTTTTCCAGCGGCATTGACGCCGCCGCCTGGCTGCTGGTCGGCGCGATCCTCCAGGACGAGGAGACGGGCGGTTCCGAGCCGCGCATCTTTCTGTTGCCGGCCCGCGACTTTTCGATCATCGACACGTGGCACGTGATCGGCCTCGGCGGCACCGGCAGCAAGGATGTCGCGGTCGAGGACGTGGTGGTGCCGGCCTATCGCTCGATCGCGGTGAACCAGATCACCGGCGGCCCCAACCCGGGCAGCGCGGTCAACCCGGCGGTGCTCTATCAATTGCCGGCGGTCAGCCTGTTCGCCTTCTGCATCGCCGGCGTCTCGCTCGGCATCGCGCAGGGCGCGATCGAGTATTTCACCCAGACGACGCGCACCCGCACGAGCTATTACACCGGCCGCAGCCTCGCCGATTTCGTGACCTTGCAGATCCACCTCGCCGAGGCGACGGCGATGACCGATGCCGCGCGCGCCGTCGTGCTCGGCGATTGCGACGAGGCAACCCGCCTCGTCTCCGAGCATCTGGTGCCCAACCTCGACCAACGCGCGCGCTACCGCCGCGACGGCGCCTATGCCGCAACCCTGTGTACGAAGGCGGTGGACGTTTTGTTCGGCGCCACCGGCGGCGGTGCGATTTATGCGCGAAACCCGTTGCAGCGCGCATTCCGCGACGTCCATGCGGCCAACGCGCATTATATCCTGAACTGGGACATCAACGGCGCGATGTACGGCCGCGTCGCGCTCGGCCTGTCGCCGGACGCGACGCTGTAACGACGCATTGGTTCGAGGACAGTACCGTGGCGACAGACATACCGGGCAGCCATCAGGCGGCCGTGCACAGCACCTCGGCCGAGGGCTTCAACACCCGCGAACTGCGCAACGCGCTCGGCTCCTTCGGCACCGGCGTCACGATCATCACGACCCGCGACCGCGACGGCAAGCTCCACGGCATGACCGCGAATTCCTTCACGTCGGTGTCGCTCGCCCCGCCCTTGGTGCTGTGGAGCGCCTCGCTCTATGCGCAGAGCCTCGCGGCCTTTCAGGAAGGCAGTCACTTTGTCGTCAACATCCTCGCCTGGGACCAGATCGAGCTGTCGAACAAGTTTGCCAAGCAGAGCGACGACAAGTTTCTCGATGTCGAGCACGTCATCCCCGAAAGCGGCGCGCCGGTGCTGGTCGGCTCGGCGGCGCATTTCGAGTGCCGCAACGAATTCCGCCATTATGGCGGCGACCACATCATCTTTATCGGCCATGTCGAACGCTTCGCCTACACCGACAAGCCGACCCTCCTGTTCTGCCGCGGCAAATACATGCGCGGCGAACCGATCATGCAGAATTGAGCGATGGGACCCACGTCATTGCGAG
Organism: Allostellaceae bacterium; assembly: GCA_035502295.1. Taxonomy (GTDB): domain Bacteria; phylum Pseudomonadota; class Alphaproteobacteria; order ATCC43930; family CGMCC-115725; genus DATARH01. The sequence continues at coordinate 2,725 of DATJUL010000025.1, forward strand.
CGAAGCGAAGCAATCCCGGCGGGATTGCTTCGTCGCGTCGCTTCACACAATGACTGATTTGAGCTGAGAGGACTGGCCATGCTTTCCGATGCGCAGCGCGCCCAATATGATCGGGATGGGATCATCGTCGTCCCTGATGTTTTCTCGGCCGCGGTGGTTGCCGAGTTGCGGGGGGTGACCGAGGAGTTCGTCGCCGCGGCGGCGCGGGTCGCCGCCAACGACGAGGTCTACGACCTCGAAGAGACGCACACGCCCGAGGCGCCGCGGGTGCGCCGGCTGAAGGCGCCGCATCTCATTCACCCGGTCTATTTCGCCGCCAGCCGCAATCCGACGGTCGTCGAAATCCTCCAGGATTTATGGGGCAGCGTCAGGTTCGACACCGGCAAGCTCAACATGAAGTCGGCGGGCTACGGCGCGCCGGTCGAATGGCACCAGGACTGGGCGTTCTACCCGCACACCAACGACGACCTCGCGGCGGTCGGCATCATGCTCGACGACGTCGACATGGAAAACGGCCCGATGCTCGTCGTGCCGGGCAGCCACCAGGGGCCGGTCTTCGACCATCACGGCCCCGACGGCCGCTTCTGCGGGGCGATGGACGCGGCGCGGTGCGACATCGACCTGGCGCGCGCCGTGCCCTGCCTCGGCCGCGCCGGCGCAATCACGGTGCATCACGTCCGCGCGGTGCACGGCTCGGCGACCAATTTCTCCGGCCGCGAGCGGCGTTTCCTGCTGTTCCAGTACCGCGCCGCCGACGCCTGGCCGCTCCTCGGCTTTAAGGACGGCATCGACAAGTTCGACGAATTGCTGCTCGCCGGCCGGCCGAGCGTGGAGCCGCGCCTCGCCGCCGTGCCGGTGCGGCTGCCCTTGCCGCCCGCCGAGCATCAGGGCTCGATCTACGAAAACCAGCGGGCCAGCTTGCGGCGCTATTTCGCGACCGCCGGCGACGGCCCGCGCGCGATCGCGGCGGAGTAGATTCCCACCGGTCGGGATTGCGTCGCCGCGCTCGCAGTGACGGAAAGACAGCTGTCATTGCGAGGCGCGCAGCGACGACGCAATCTCGTCGCCATCGAGGCAAAATAGAGCGGGGGCGCAATGAGCGACGACCAGGGTTGGGTCACGGCCGCCAAGCGCGGCGATCTCGCGGCGGGCGATGTGCTCGGCGTGCTGCTGAACGGGCGCGAGATCGCGCTCTACGACATCGACGGCGAGGTCCACGCGACCGACGACGTGTGCACCCACGCCTACGCCAAATTATCGGACGGCTTCCTCGACCGCGACGAGATCGAGTGCCCGCTGCACGCCGGCCGCTTCGACGTGAAGACCGGCAAGGCGACCGCGCCGCCCTGCACCGACGACCTGCCGACCTATCCCGTCCGCATCGTCGGCGACGCCATCCAGGTCAAACTGGACTAGGCGCGACCGGGGGATGGTGGAGCCGAGGGGGATCGAACCCCTGACCTTCGCATTGCGAACGCGACGCTCTCCCAGCTGAGCTACGGCCCCGGATCGCGTGAGTCTATGCCTCGACCGCGGCGGCCGGGCGCGGCGCGGACTATGGTGATCGCCCGGCCCGCTGTCAAGAATGGCCCCGGACGGAAGGCCACAGGTGCGGGCGGGCGACGGCTGGCGGCGGCGGATCAGGCCGGCACGAAATGCCGCATCAAATAATCGCAGGTGTCGTCCGGCGCTTCCTCCGGCACGTAATGGCCGCAAGCCAGCGCGCCGCCCCAGGCTTGGGTCGCGTAATGGCGCTGCCACACCGCCAGCACGTCGCCGTGGACGCCCTCGGTGTGGCTCTTCGCGCCCCAGATCACGAGGAGCGGCAGCGCGATCCTGCGGCCGGCCGCGAAATCCGCCGTATCCATCGCGAAGTCGCAGGTCGCGCAGGCGCGGTAATCGGCACACGAGGCCTTGATCGTCTTCCAGTTGAAGCAGCGGACATATTCGGCGAACGCCGCGGGATCGAAAAAGCCGAGGCCGATGCCGGGCTTCGACAATTTCTGCTCCATGAACCAGTGGGCGCCGACCCCGGCCAACAGGCGCTCCGGCAGATCGTAGGGCTGCGCCATCAGCGCCCAATGCCACGAGCGCAAGGCCCATTCGCGCGAGGTGTGGGTCCAGATGTGATGGTTCGGCAGGATGTCGACGAGCGCGGCGCGTTTGACCCGCTCCGGATGGTCGAGGCACATCCGCGCCGTCGTGCGGGCGCCACGGTCGTGCCCGGCGACAAAGAATTCGCGATAGCCGAGCCGCTCCATGACCTCGATCTGGTCCTCGGCCATCGCGCGGAAGGAATAATTGATATTGTCGGGGCCGGCATCGTCGGGGCCGATACTGTCGCCATAGCCCCGAAGATCGGCGCAGACGACATGGAAATGCTGCGCCAGACGCGGCGCCACCTTGTGCCAGGAAACATGGGTCAGCGGGTTGCCGTGCAGGAGGAGCAGCGGCGGGCCGTCGCCGCCGTGACGCAGGTGGATGCGCGCTCCCGAGGTGTCGATATCGGCGGTCGCAAACCCTTCAAACATGGCATCCCTCCGCGTTATCTCGCCGCAGCTTCAGGCAACGCCCGCCGGCCGAGACAGCGGATCATTGCGACGAGCGGGGCGACGACGCAATCTCGATCGCGGTGACGGCAAAGGAGCGAGCATGCGCCGGCGCGCCTTGCGCCTGTTGGCGCCGATCGCGATCGGCGTCCTGTTTCTCGGCTGCTGGCAAGGGGTCGTGCGGATCGACGGCATCCCGCCCTACATCCTGCCGGCGCCGAGCGCGATTGCGTTGAGCCTGTGGCATGACGGGCCGAGCCTGCTCGGCTCGCTCCTCGTTACGCTGCGCGTTACATTGGCGGCGCTCGCCGCCGCGGCGCTGTTCGGGGGCGCGTTGGCGATCCTGTTCGCGCGCTCGCGCATTCTCGAGATCAGCCTGTTTCCCTACGCCGTCATTTTGCAGGTGACGCCGATCGTCGCGATCGCGCCGTTGATCATCATCTGGGTGCGCCAGCCGTTTCTGGCGCTCCTGGTGTGCGCGTGGATCGTCGCGTTCTTTCCGATCGTATCCAACACGACGGTCGGGCTCAACAGCGCCGATCGCAACCTCTTGGCGCTGTTCCGGCTGTACGGCGCCTCGCCGGGCCAGACGCTCCTCTACCTGCGGATGCCGACGGCGCTGCCGTATTTTCTCGCCGGCCTCAGGATCAGCGGCGGATTGGCGCTGATCGGCGCGGTCGTCGCCGAGTTTGTCGCCGGCACCGGCGGCAGCGAAACGGGGCTGGCGTTCCGCATCCTCGAAGCCGGCTACCGCCTCGCGATCCCGCGCCTGTTCGCGGCGCTGTTCCTGTTATCGCTGACCGGCGTCGTGATCTACCTGCTGCTCGATCTGCTGTCGCGCCGGCTGTTGCGCCACTGGCACGAGAGCGCGATCACCGACGAAGAGGAGTAGGTCACGGCAGGATCAGCATGCCGATGCGCAGCACCTCGGCGATCTGGGGATCATCGATCGGCAATTCCTCGTCCGGGTTGTACATCTTGAACCGCAAGGGCCCGACGCCGTCGCCGACGACGAGCGCCGCATCGGCGCTGCCGTCGCGCCGCACCAGGAAGGCGAGGTCGCCGAGCGCCGCGGGCGCCTGCGGATCGACATAGGCAAGCGCCCCCGGCCGCAACAGAAACCCCAGGCGCTGCGAGAAATTGCGTACGAGAAAGGCGCCCTCGCGCGGCGGCAGGAGATCGCCCGCCGCGATCTCGTCGATCACCTTCTCGCGGTCGATCGTGAAATGCCGGCTGCCTTCCGCGTCGCTGATCAGGCTGCCGCACAGCGGCAGCGCAGGCGGCGCCGCGGGCCCTCCAACGTAGCGGATCGAGCGACGCATCGCATAACGCTCGATCGCGCCGAGCTGGCCCCACTGGCGATCCTCCTTCAACAGCGCGCGCGGCGTCCGCGGCAACAGCCGCTCGGGCGGTGTGCCGCTTGCCAATTCCTCGCGGTTTGCGTGGGCGCGGCGCTCGAACATCGCGATCAGCCGCTTCGGCGTGAGGCCGTAGAAGCCGGCGACCGCCTCGATCTCGTTGTGCTGGATGATGCGGCTCGCCATCTCGACACGGTGGTAGACCGACAGCGTCATGCCGATCGCGTCGGCCACCTGCTGCATCGTCTTGCCGTATTTTTTGCGCAGCTGGGCCAGCACATATCCGGTGGCGGCAGCGCCGCTCTCAATGCTGTGGCGCACCGCGTCGTGCTGGGCGCGTTGCCAGCGGCGCACCCCGGCGGGCGCATCGCGGCCGCTGACCACCGGGATGTCGTCGGGACGGCAATCGAGGATCGTTGCGAGATCGGCCAGCTGCAGGTTGGTCAGCCGGCGCTCGCCGCTTTCCATTTTCGAAATTGTCGATTCGCTGAGCGGCGGGTCCATCAGCCGCCCGAGCTGTGCCTGGGTCAACTGTTTGAGAAGCCGCAATTCCTTGATGTTATTGGGGAAGACGATCTCGCCCTGGACCCGCGCCCGATCACCCATTGCATAATGGTTGCCGAACTCGCGATTATCGTCAAGTCGGGTCATCGGGGACGCCCGACGGCAGGGCATGGATACCGCGGGAACGGCGAGCGCTTGCCGTGTCGCGATGTCGGCCTCAGGGGAACGAATGGGCAACCAGCGGGTCTTAGCGACGACCAATCCGACCGGCGACTTCCGGGATGTCGGCGCCGCCGCGATGTTGCATGGTTGCTTGCCGGGCCGGGCCGAATGCCTGCAACAATTGCTATTGGCATATTTGGATATTGTCGACCGCGACGACATCCACCGGGCGGCCGAGCGCCTCGTGCAGGTTCAGCGATGGATCCGCGACGAAGCGGCTCGCGCCTCGTCCGATCCGGTTTTTGCGGAGTTGCGCGCCGTCTGAGGGCGGCGCGGCGGCACGGGCCGCTCATTCGCTGCCGCCTTGCGGCGCGAGCAGCGCCTCCAGTTCGATGATCTTCCGCGCAATCTGCTGCGGGTTCGCCTCGTAGGAGCCCGACTGGATCGCCTGCTGCAACGCCGCCACCCGCGCCTGGTCGACGTCCGACACGTTGCCGGCCGTTGTCGCGATCGTCGCGAGCAGCGCCTCGGCCCGCGCGACATCAGCGGAATCGACGCTCGCATTTGTCGTCGATCCGCTCGCCGACACCGTCCCCGACGATCCGCCGGCCGCGCCGGTCTGCGCAATCTCGATGGGTGCCGCTGAGTTCACCCCTTGGATCGGATCAGGCATTGGTGCTTCGTCCTGTCAGTACGCCGTCCACCATTGTCGCATCGGCGGCGGCATCAGGGAATACCCGGCGCCACACGGCGGCAAGCTCGTCGAGCGCGATGCGCCCGGCGGCAATTGCCTCGCGATCGTTCCATGCGTTGGCCTTGAGGATGGCGGCCAGCACGTATTGGTAGACGCTGGCGAGGCAGTCGCTGAGCGGGCCGCTCTCGATACCCGACAGACCGAGCATGAATTCGACGACCTTGGCGGCCGAGCTCAGCGCCTTGGCCTTTTTCGGCCGGTCGCCCGCGACGAGCGCCGCATCGGCCTGCAGCAGAAACGTGCGCGCCGCATCGAGCGCCATCTTCATGAATTCCTCCGGCTCGGCGCCGGTGCCCGCCACCCTTTGGTAAGCTGCGAGACCGTTTATCCCGTCCATCGCTTATCCTCCGGTCCCGCTTGTGTTGAAATAGGCGGTCAGAAAATTGCTGACTGTCTGCAACTGCGACAGCGTCGCTTCAGCGTTGCTGTATTGCTGCGTCAGCGCCGCGGTCTCCTGCTGTGCCTGCTTCTGTAGCTGGGTGATCTGCTGGTTCAACGAGGTAATCGTCGCATTGAGGCTGGCAAGCTGGCCGGTAACGCCGCCGCCGCCGCTCGACAGCGTGGAACTGACGAGGCTGCTGAGCGTGCCGTACAGTCCGTTGCTGACCGTCACTTGGCCGAGCGCGCCGGTGACGCCGCTGGCGATCTGCAGCTCGAGACCCTGCACGGGTCCGGCGGCTGTTACGGTCAGCAGCCCGGCGCTGCCGCTGGCGGCCTCGCCGTCGACCGTGCCGCTGACCGCACCGCCCGAATTCGACGTCACATCGATCGCGTAGGTTCCCGGCTGCGCCGCCCCGACGTCCTGCACCGTCACATCGGCGCTGGTCGCCGTCGCGGCGTTGCCGAGCAGCGCGGCGACCGCGGCATAGTTGCTCTGCGCCGCCTGCTGGAACGTCGCGTCGTCGAATGACAGCGTACCGCCGCTGGTGACGCCGAAACCGATTGCGCTCAGCGAATTGTACAAGCCGCTTCCGGCACCGCTGGTCGGCGGCGCGTTGATCGCGTCGAGCAACCCATTGCGCAGAATCTCCAACCCGACATCGCCGAGCAGCGGGCCGGCGCCGCTTGCCTGGGTGAAGGTGCTGTACTGGTTGATCGTGCCGAGCACGCCGTTCAGCGCAGTAACCAGGCTGTTTGCCGCCTGGTCGAGCGCCGTGACGCTTTGCGTCACCTGCACCGTCGCCGCACCGCTCGCCGCCAGCGTGAAGGTCAAGCCCGGCACGACGCCGCTCACCGTGTTGGAGCCGCTGGTCACCGCGATGCCGTTCAGCGAGAACGACGCGTCGGTCGCGGCCTGGGTCTGGCTGAGGCCGTTGGCGCCGCTGGCGCCGCTGGAGTAGCTGAAACCCGCCAGACCCCCGGCGCCGCTGACCGTGAAGGCGTTGGCGGTGCCGGTCGCCTCGCCGGTCAGCACGAGATGGTAAGACGTGCCGTCGTAAATCACCGTCGCCTGCACGCCGAGATTGGCCTGGTCGATTGCCGTCGCGATGCCGGCGAGGCTCGACTGGCCGCTGGCGATCGCCACCGCCTGGGCCGATCCGCTGCCGACTTGGATCGTGATCGAGCCGGAACCGAGCGTCGCGCTGGTACTGGCGACGCCCGACGACACCAGCGTCTCCGCCTGCGCCGGTTGGATGCCGGTCAGCGTGTAGGTGCCGGCCTCGGCGGCGTTGGTGGCGGTGGCCGACGCGATGCCGGGCGCGCTGCTGCTGACGGTCGTCTGGGCCAGCGAATTGATGTCGGCGAGACCGGCGAGCGCCGATTGCAGGCTCGACAGCGAGGACTGCACGTCGCCAAGAGCCGAGATCTCGGTTTGGATCGGCTTTTCCTGATTCTGCACGGCGACGACCGGCGCCGCATACGCCGTCTCCGCCTGCTGGATCAGCGTCGAGATCTGGTCTGAACTGAGGACGCTGCTGACGGTCATCGGTTATGCCCTCGCCTGCGGGATGGCCGGTCCCCGGGCCCTCTGCCCGGGGACCGTTTGCCCGGTGGCCTGCCGGGCTGCGACTACTGCAGCAGCTTCAGGAAGCCCTGCGCCAGCGTTTGCGACTGCGCCAGGGCCGATACGCCGGCCTGCTGCAGGATCTCCTCCTGCGTCAGTTGCGTCGTGACCGCCGGGATGTTGGCGTCCTGCACGGTCGATTGTGCGGCCGTCACATTGGTCTGCGTCGTCTGCAGATTCGCAGTCGTGGCCTGCAGCTGTTGCTCGACCGCGCCGAGCTGCGAGCCGATATTCTCGAGCTGCTGCAATGCAAAGGAGACGACATTGATCGCCGCGTTGGCGCCGGAGATCGTGCTGACATCCTGCGATGCCAATGTCGTCAGCGACGAGGCCGTGTTGAGGCCGAGGCCCGAAGCGCCCGACGATAGCGAGAACGTGTTGTTCGACTGCAACGTGACGACGCCCTGGATCGTACCAGACGTCACGGCGCCGGTGCCGAGCGCCACTCCCCCCGCCGTCAAGGAGCCGCCGCCGGAGGCAAACCCGGTGATCGAGATGTTGTCGCCCTGCGCCTGCGTCAGGACCAGATCGTTGCTGGAGTTGACCGTCGCGACGATGCCGGTCGTGCCGGTCTCCTGGTTGATTGCCTGGACCAGCGATTGCAGACCGGCCGGCGTGTCGGCCGTTATCGTCGCGGCGATGTTGACGGTGTTGGTCTGGGTTGCCGCGTTGCCGTTGCCGAGAACAAACGCCACCGCGCCCGTCCCTACCGTGAATGCGACGCTGGTGTCGGCGACGGCGGTGACATTGGTGCTCGCTGTGGCGGCATTGATAGAGGCCGCAACGGTTTCGGCCGATGAATTTGCGCTGGTTACCGCAATCGCCTTGGCGCCGGCCGACCCGGAGATGGAGAACGCAGTGGCCCCGGTGGCGGTGAAGGCGCCGGTTGCCGAAATCGTGAAGGATTTCCCGGTCACGTCGCCGACCCCGCCGGTGCCGACGCCAGTTGTGTCATAGATGCCGGCGCTGGTGATGATGCTCGACTGGTTGGCGCCGAGCTGGTCGGCGACGGTGCTTGGCACCGATAGCTGAATCGTCTGGCCCTCGAACGCGCCGACCTGGAACTGCACGCCGTTGAGCGAACCGTCGAGCAGGTTGAGACCGCCGAACACCGACTGCTGCGCAATCGTCGTGATCTCAGTCTGCAACTCCGACACGACGCCTTGCAGCGATTGCAGCTGCTGCGCGCTGTTGAGGCCGTTGGCCGCCTGGTTGGCGGTATCGCTGATCTGCTGCAGGACGTTGACCTGCTGGGTGATCGCGCCGTTGGCGGTCTCCAGCAGCGAGATCGCCTGGTTGGCGTTGGAAATCGCCTGGGTCGTGCCGCCGAGCTGGGTCGTGAAGCCCTGCGCCGCGATGTAGCCGGCCGGGTTGTCCGCCGGGCTGTTGATCGCCAAACCGGAGGAGAGCTCCTGTTCCAGGGTGCTCGTGGTATTGGCGGTGTTCTGCAGCGACTGCAACGCGAACAACGCATCGACGTTGGTGTTTATCGATCCTGCCAGCATCATCATCCTCCTGGCGCCGACGGAGGCTGAGCCGGCCGCCGGACTGGTTGGTCAATCGACCCGGTGCGGACGGATTGGCCCTCCTGTCCACCGCGGTTCACGCCATAAGAGACGGACGGTTTCGCATCTTGTTGCAGGATTTGGCTGCGGCGTGCCGCTCACGGCAGCCACGCCCGCAGCCATTCGTCGAGATGGGCGTCGATCAGCCAATCGGCCAGGATCACGTCGCGCAGGCGCTCGCCCTCGCGGCGCAACGCCTCGCGGTCGGCGACCCGCTCGCGGATCGCCCGTATCCACGCGGTCGGCCGGTTGGAAACTCGGGTAACCGGCAGATCGCCCTGGTAGGGGACGATGTCGGTGCAGACGACCGGATAGCCGAGCACGCCATATTCCAAGAGCCGCAGATTGCTTTTCGCATCGTTGAACGGGTGATGCTGGAGCGGCGCAATGGCGAGGTCGAGATCGAGCGACGCCAGCTTTGCGGCATAGTCGCAGAGCGGCACCCAGTCGTGCATCTCGGGGACGAGCCGACGCAGATTATTCGGGCACATGCCGAAAAACACCCAATCGACCTCCTTGGCGGTGGCCTCGACGACGTCGGCGATGAGCTGCAGATCGCCGGTATGCCCGGCCGCGCCGGCCCAGCCGACGCGCGGTTTGCCGTCCAGCCGCCGCTTCGGCTCCAGGCCGACCCAGCGGCTGCGCTCCAACCGGTTCGCCAACACGACGACCTCGTCGCACAGCTTGCCATAGGCGCGAGCCAACGGCTCGGTGCTGACGACCATGCGGTTGCACAAGGCCAGCACCCGACGCAGCCGCTCGCCGACATCACGGGGAATGGTTTTGCGGTGCGCGCTCTTCGCCGGCAGATTGGTGATCAGGTCGTCGAGCTCGAACACGCGAAACGCGCCGCTCAACGTTTTCAGCTGCTCGATGAACGCGATCTGATGCGGTTCGAGCTGGCGCTGCATGACGATGCTGTCGGGCGCTGCGCGCGCCACCTCGGGCGGCGTCTGCAGACGCATCGTCTCACAGCAGTGCAGGCGACCCGAGCCGAACAGCACGCGGCTCGGCGCAATGATGCGGTACTCGCCGCAGCCTTCGCGGTCGGCGGCATAGGCGATGACGCGCGGGCGTGGCCGCAGCGCCGGGTCCCACGTCGCCGCTCCTTCGGTCTCGATCGCAAACCCCTGGCCGAGCGACGAGAGATTGCGGTTATAGGCCGGGTCGAACGCGATCTGCGGCATCCAGCGCTGGAACATCGCGACCCGCTCGCGGTTGAACCGCGCCTGCGTTTCTGCCGGCCGCTTGGCCTCGACACCGGTGCGCTGGCTGGCGGCTGCATCGTGGCGCAGCCGCGCGAACGGCGTCCACACCACGCGGTATCCCGCCGCAGTGACCCGAAGGCAGTAGTCGACGTCATTATACCCGACCGCGAACGCCTCTTCGTCGAGCCCGCCCAGCGCCTCCCAGATCGCGCGCCGCGTCACGAGACAGGCCGCTGTCACTGCCGAGAATTGCTGCACAACCCGGGCGCGACCCCAATAGCCGAAACTCTGCTCGCGATCGCCGATAAAGGGATGCTCCGCCGGCGCGCCGTTGCCAACGCCGAGAACGATGCCGGCGTGCTGGATGCGCCCATCCGGAAAGAACAGCTTGGCTCCGACGACGCCGACATCGGGTCGCCGCGCGAGCGACATCATCTCGCTGAGCCAATCGCCGGCGAGCGGCGCCGCGTCGTTGTTCAACAGGCAGAGATAGTCGCCGCGCGCTTCCTCGCGCACCGCCCGGTTGTTCATCGCCGAGAAATTGAACTCACCGGGGTGGCGCAGCACCCGGACGCGACTGCCGATTTCCCCACCCTTGTCCTCGATTGTTTGAAGATAGGCGCAGGCTTCGGCGTCGGTGCTGCCGTTATCGACGATGACAATTTCATAATTCCGGTACTGCGTCATTTGCAGCACCGTCTCGATGCAGGCCTTGAGCAGCGCCGGCTGATCGCGGGTCGGCACGATGATCGTGACGAGCGGCTCGGGTTCCTCGTGCCGGTAGCGCACCCGGCAGAGATGCGGCTGCTCGCCGGCTTCGGCGACGGCGGCGATGCCCAGCCGGTCGAGATGCGCCTGCACGACCTTCGGCATATCGCCGCAGATCTCGGCGATCGGCCGCTTCGATCGACCCGAGCCGGCCGCGCGGTGATAAAGAATGTCGGCGATATGGCCGAAGCGGCCCTCTTCCAGCCGTTCGGCAAGGCGCAGCGCGAGATCGTATTCCTCGGCACCGTCGCGCGCCGGATCGAAGCCGCCGAGTTCGGCGAAGACCTCGCGCCGAACCGCCAACACGCCGCCGATATAGGGCAGGCTGCGCAACAGGTCGAGGTTGAAATCGGGCTTGAAGTGCGGTCCCGATCGCGCCCCCTGCCGATCGATGCCGTCTTCGTCGCTGTAAACCGCGCCCCATTCGGGATGCGCGAACATCGCCTCGGCGAGGCTGAACAATGCGTGCGGCGCGAGCCGGTCGCCGGCGTCGATCAGCGCCACCCATTCGGCCGACGCGGCGGTAAGCGCCCGGTTCAGCCGCTCCGCCGCATTACCCGCGCCGTCGTGCCAGACCAGCCGCTCGTCGCCGAGCGCCGGCGGCGGCCCATCGCCCAACGCGACGATATGCAATTCCCACGCGCCGGCAATCTGCGCCCGCAGCGATTGCAGGGTGGCTTCCACCCGCCCCTCGACCCCCGCCGGCAGGATCATGCCGAGCGCCAGCTTTGGCACGTGCGGCCACGCCGCGACGCGCTCGGCGACCCAATCGGGACGCGCCACGGCGGTCGACGCGCGGCTGGCGATCCACTGCGCGTAGGCATCGACGACAGTCGGCGCTGGCGCGACGACCGGCCCCGGCCGCTGCTTCAGCGATTTAAGTTCGCCGTCCTGTCGCTGCGCCAGCGCCTGTTGGCGCTGCAGCTCCCCCGCCGTGCGACCGGCATGCGCCGTCATCTCGGCGAGGCGCTGAACGAGATCGCATCGCTCACCTAGGGCGGCGACACGGCGACGGATGGTCGCGACGGAGGTCGGCTCGGTGAGGTTGCACAGGGCGGCAATCGCCGGCTCGACCTCCTCACCGACGGCGAGCACGCCAAGCCCATAACCATGCAGAAATTCGAAACACGGAAATCGCTGGCGCAACTCGCTCAACAGCCGCCAGACGCCGAAATCGTCCCTCCGCACGTTCGTATCGTGGAACAAGACGACGGCGCGTCGCGAAAGCTTCGGCAACCAGCTGTCAAAGTCGTGGCGAACCGCATCATAGGTATGGAAGCCGTCGATATGTAAAAGATCAACGCAACCATCGTTAAAATATTTAAGCGCCTCATCGAAGGTCATAGCCAGCATTGTCGAGAATGCGGCGTAACGGGCGTCATGGAAACGGCGGAAGTCCTCAAACACCTCCCTGCCGTAGGTGCCCGCGTGCGGATCACCGCGCCACGGGTCGACGGCATAGCAGCGCGTATCCAGGCCGCCTTTCAAAACCGCTTCGGCGAACGCGGCGTAGGACACGCCGGCATGTGTGCCGAGCTCCACCAGCACATGCGGCCGCGCAGCGCACACCACCCACTGGGCGAACGGCACATGCTGCCACCAGGCACTGGGCGTTCCGAGCCTCTCTGCCGGCCAGAAAAGTGGATCAAGCGATGCTGCCGTCAGCGCGTGCAGATCACCTTCGGCGCCGGCGGTCCGGCGTTCGGCCGCGGCGCGGTCGGCGCTGCGGGCTGCGGCGAGCGCGATGTCGTTCATGGCTGCGTTCCTGCCTGCAAGGCCGCCGCCGCGCTCATGGTCCGATGACCGCGAACAGCGACAGGTTCTGGATGCGCCCGAACGCTTCCTCGGCGGCCTGCAACGCGGTAACGCCGGCGCTGTAATTGGCGATGACCTGCGGCAGGTTGGCCGATTGCAGACTGGACAGCGCCGACTGCGCCTGCGTCGTCTGGCTCTGGTCCTCGCTCTGCACCGCCTGGATCTGCGACAACCCGGCGCCGAGCGTCGCTTCGGCCGTCAGCACCGAGGTCTGCGCGCCGGCCAGCGCGCCGATGGCGCTCTGCAGCTGCTGTTGCCCGGCGTCGCCGCCTGCCTGCCCCTGCAGCGGCGATTGAAGCCCGGCAATCAGGTTCTGCACCGTCTGAAACAGGCTTGTCGTCGCGCCGGGCTGCAGCGCAAAACTGTCACCGGCCGCCGGCGTGCCGGCGATTGCGACATCGAGGCCGGCGAACTGCAGGCCGGAGCCGGCGGTGAAGCTGCCCGAGGCGATGACGCCGCTCGTCGCGGCAAAGCCGGAGCCGCCGGGTGCGCCGGTGCCGCTGGTGACCGTGTAGTCGAGGCCGCCGCTGCTGCCCGCCGAGGTAAAGGCGATCGAATATTGCGTGCCGGCGCCCGCCGCTGCGGCGAGCTGCGCCAGGCTCGTCACCGCCTGCACCTGCGCCGTCGCATCGCCACTGTTCGCGGCGCCGGCGCTCACCGCGACGCCGTTTGTGCCGCCCGGCAGGTCGGTGAAGATGGCTTGGCCCGAGGCCGTAACCGGTGCCGATACGCCCGGCGCGATCTCGATCGCGTTGCTGGCCGCGTCGCCGATGAACGAAACGGCGCCGTTCTGGCCGACGATAAACGGCGCGGCGGCGGTTTTGGAGCCGGCAAAAATGTAGTTGCCCTGGCCGTCCTGCGTATTCCCGAGCTGAACCAGCTGTTGCAGCGCGCTCTGCGCCTCGATGACGAGCGATTGCCTTGTAGCGGCGCTGGTCGACGCGTCGGCGCCGGTCAGCGCGATCTGGTTCAGTTGATCGATCAGGCTGTTGACCTGCTGCAGCGCGCCGAGCGCGGTGTCGATCGACTGCCCGCCGGCCTGCGCGTTGGCCGCGTCGTAAGTGAGATGCTGGATTTGTCCGGCAGTCTCGATCGCCTGACCGGCGCCGGCCGGATCGCTCGCGGCATTGAGCATCGTCTGGCCGCTGGCGATTTCCTGGTTGAGCTGATTGACGTTGCTCTGCTGCGCCAGGATGTCGGACAGGGAGCCGAGCAGGAACTCGCTGGTGCTGATCTGCATCGCTTTACGCCGTTGCCTGTATTGCGGTTATCAGATCGGTAAAGAGCGACTGGGCACTGGCGATGACCTGTGCCGAGGCTTGGTAGGCCTGCTGGTAGGCGACAAGATCCGCCGCCTGCTGGTCGAGATTGACGCCGGAAATCGATTGCTGGTTCTGCTGCGCCAGCGTCAGCACGCCCGACGCAGCGGTTGACGCCGTCTGCGCATCCTGGCCGTAATTGCCGACCGTCGTCACCAGCGTCGCGTAGGCGTCGCCGAGGCTTTGCCCGCCGATGACGGGCTGGTTCGCCAGCGCCGCCAGCGCGGCGATGTTGCCGCTGCTGCCGGCACCGCCGGGGGTCAGCGTGAAGCTGTCGCCGGTCACCGCCGTACCGGCCGAGAGCGACACGGTCTCGGCCGAGCCCGCCGGTGCCGGCGAGGGAAAGGCGAGCGCGATGACGGCCCCGGCGCCCGCACTCACCGAACCGGACGCCAGCACGCTGCCGGTACTCGTCTCGATATCGAAATTGGTCGCCGAGGTGAAGACGATGGTCAGGTTCTGGCCGAACGCGCTCGCCGGGACGAGGACCGCGTCGGCCGGCACCGCGCCCGAGGTAACGGGTCCGCCGATGCTCGCCGTGACATTGCCCTGGTTGTTGTCGGTGACCGCGCCGCTGGTGCCAAGCGTGCCGGGTGTGACGACATACGCCGCGGCAGTGGCGATCGCCGCCGGATCGCTGGTCGTGACCTGGAGCGTCGAGGCCGCCGTGGCGGTCGGTTCGAGCTTGAACGAATCGCCGGTCGCGACCGACCCCGACACGGTGATCGTCAAGCCGTCCAGGCTGAGGGTCGGACCGCTGCCGAGATCGGTGGTCTGCCCGGTCGCGACATCGGTCGCCTCGAACCCGCCGGAGGTTTTGGTAATGACAAAATCGGCCGCGGCGAACGCGCCCGGATCGGTGATCGCCGCGCTCAGCGTGCCGCTGCCCTGGTTGCCGCTCGCCGCATAGACGCTGGGTCCGGCGACCGAAAACAGCGCCTGCCCCAATTGGCCGCTCGCATCGAGGCCGAACGATTGCTGCGTGTTGACGGCGGCCGCCAGCCCCGCGGCGAGTGCGCCGACGCTGTCCTCGGTTTGGGTCAGCTGCGTGCGCGACAGCAAGAGCCCGCCGAGCGTGCCGCCGGCAAGGCCCGCCGTCAGGTCCTGGCCGGTCGGGACATAAGTGATGTCGATCGTGCCGTCGCCATAGCTGCCGGACGTCGCGGCGAGCTGGTAGGAATTTGCGCCGTCGACCAGCGCGGCGCCGGAGTTGGTGTCGATGTCGACCGTTCCGTTGGCGCCCTGCAGCACCGTCACGCCGACCTGCTGCGCCAGCTGCTGCACCAGTTGGTCGCGCTGATCGAGCAGCGCGTTCGGCGGATTGCCCGACGATTGCTGCGCGATCTGCTGGTTGAGACCGGCGATCTGCGCCGTCAGCGCATTGATCTGCTGCACGCTTGCGGTCAGCTGGCCGTTGAGCGAGGCGAGGCCCGAGGCGACCTGGCCGGCCACCGAGTTGAATTCCCCGGCGAGTGCTTGCGCCGCACCCAAGAAGGCAGTTTGGTCGGGCACGCTGCTCGGGCTTTGGCTCAACGTATTCGCCGCGGCAAAAAAACTGCTGATCGACGCGCTGAGACCGCCGCTGCCGCCCGAGGCCACCGGAAAGGCCGCCGCCAGGTTCTGACTGTTGGTCTGCGCGACCTGCGCCGCCTCGTTGGCCGCGGTTGCCTGCACGATCGCCTGGTAGACGAACTGGTCGAAGACGCGCTGCACCGAGGTGACCTCGGTCCCGTTGCCGGGCGCGATACCGACACCGGGCAATTCCACCTGATCGACGTTTTCGACATTGTAGCCCGGCGTGTTCGCATTGGCCGTGTTGGTCGAGACCGTCTGCATCGCGAGCGTCGCCGCCTCGATGCCGCTGGCGCCGATTTCGGCGACTTGTGTCAGACTCGCCATGTCAACCGCTCCCGAGAAGACGCCCGCCCGGGCTGCGGCGCAGCCCGCTCGACGTCATGTCACCGTGCCGCAGCCGCAACTCGGCGGCCAATTCGTGAAACCGCTGCTCCGCCGGCGGCCGGCAGCGACCGATCTCGGATGCCAGTTGCCGCAGCGCATCGTCGAGCGCCGGCACGCCTGTCATCTCGCCGCTGCGGGCCGGCTCCTCTGCCGCAACCAGCGCGGCGATCACGGCGCCCCGCCGCTCGATCAGATGCCGCGCCGTCGCGACCGGCCGCCGCTGCAACCGGCCGACGCGCTCGATCCGGAACAGGCGAACGAGGCGGCGCGCCAGGACCGCCTGCCGCTCTGCGACGCCGGCGCTCATGACGTGCCGCCCGCGCCGCCGACAAAGCCCGGCGGCAGCAGCGGGATCGGACCGGTAAAGGCCGCCTCGACCGCCGGGCTCGCGGTGATGGCGGCGAGCTTTGAGGGATAGTCGCCGTCCGTCGCATAGCCGCCCGCGACCAGCGCTTCGCCATAGCTGCGAGCATCGTCGCCGGAACCGAGCGCGGCGCGATAGCGGCCGTTGCCGGCGACCAGCGAAACGAAATCATGCACCGCGTCGGCGAGGCTGCCATAGGCGCGGAACGAGCCGGTCGCGGCGACCCATTTGCCGTGTTCGACCTCGTGCGTCGCGGCCGTGACGGTCGCGCCAGTCCACGATGAGCCGGCCTTGATGCCGAACACGTTGTTGCCGACGATCGAGCGTCCCCAGCCGGTTTCCAGCGCCGCCTGCGCCAGCAGCACGCGGGCCGAAACACCGAGGCGTTTTGCCGCCCGTTCCAACAGCGGCCCGAGGCGGTCGACAAAGCCGGCCACTTCGGAAGTGGTCTCGGTCGACGCAGCGCCGCCGTCCGCCGCCGCTGCCTGCGTCGTCGTCGCAGTCGCCGCCGGTGCGTCGGCGGTTGCCGCGACGACCGGGGCCGGCCGGCGCGCCGGCAGCACAAATTCCGCTGCGGTCGCCGCGCCGCCCGCCGTCGGCGCGGCCTGGACGATGCCGCCGCCGAGCGGCCGCACGCCGTGGTCCTGCCAATAGGGCGACAACGGCAACCCGCGCCCGGTCGGCGACCCCGTCGCGGCCGGCGGCACACTCGTTGCGGCAGCCGGCGCATCGGCGCCCGCCGCCGGTTGCTTCGCCCCCATCGAGCGAAACAACAGGTCGGCAAGGCCGAGCCGGTCGCCGGACATCGTGGCCTGCGCGAGGGTGCCGGCGAACATCGAATTGACGACGCCGGAACCGGCCCCGCTCGACATCGCGAGGGCCGAACCGTCGGCGTGCTGCAGCACGCGCTCCATCAAGAGCGTGCCGAATTGTTCGGCCACCGCGGTTTTCACCGCGGGGTCGCCATTGTGTTTCTGCAACGCCATGATCGCGCCGGGATCGGCGGCGTCGGCGATGCGTTCGGCGGTCTGCAGGTCCATCATGCTAGAGGACCTTGATGCGCGCGTGCAGCGCGCCGGCCTGATGCAGCGCCTGCAGGATGGCGATCAGGTCGGAGGAGGTGGCGCCGATCGCATTGAGGTTGCGGACGATGTCGGACACCCGCGGCGCGTTGTGCAGTTCGACGATCTTGAGCTGCTTCTCGCGGGCCCCGATCGTGGTGCGCGGCACCCGCTGCGTGCGTCCCCGGCTGAATGGCGCAGGCTGGGAGACTTCCGGCGTCTCGCTGACGGTCACCGACAGCGAGCCGTAGGCGACTGCCGCCGGCCCGACCCGGACATCCTCGCCCAACACCACCGTGCCGCTCTGCGCGTCGATGACGACCTCGGCCGGCGGCCGCTCCGGATCGATCGGCACGTCGAGCAGCGCGGCGATGAAGCTCACCCGGGCATCGGGCGAGCGCGGCGCCTGCACCGCGACCTGGTCCGGACCGAGCGCGACGGCGACGGGCCCGATACGCGAATTGATCGCATCGACAATGCGCGCCGCGTTGCCGAAGGAGCGGTTGTCGAGATCGAGCAGGATGCGGCCGTCGGTCGCAAACCGCCCGGCCGGCGTCCGCTCGATCGTCGCGCCGCGTGGAATATGGGCGACGGTCGGGATGTTGACCGTCGTCGAAGCCGCCTGGCCGTGGGCCTCGTAGCCGCTCACCAAGAGCGAGCCCTGGGCGATCGCATAGACCTGCCCGTCGGTGCCCTTCAGCTCGGTCATCAACAGCACGCCGCCGCGCAGGCTCGTGGCGTTGCCCAGCGCCGACACGGTGACGTCGAGCCTTTGCCCGATTTGCATGAAGGTCGGCAGGTCGGCGGTGACCATGACCGAGGCCACTGTCGTCGGCTGCATGAAAGTGCTGGGGTTGAGCGTCAGCCCGAGCTGCCGCAGCATGTTCTGGATGGACTGCACGCTGTAGGGGATTTGCGTCGTCTGATCGCCGGTGCCGGCGAGGCCGGCGACCAGCCCGTAGCCGATCAGCTGGTTGTCGCGCGCGCCGTCGACCTGCACGAGGTCCATGAGCCGCTCGGCCATGGCCGGCAGCGCGAGCAGCGCCAACGCGATCGCCGCCAGCGCTAGTCTCCGAACCAGTTGCCGGGCCATACCGTGCTGACCGTCAGGAACAGACGCTGCAAAAATCCCATCTTGGGCGCCAGATAGGTCTCGCCGTCGCCGCTGAATTCGATAAGGGCGTCGGCCATCTGCGTCGAATCGATGATGTTGCCGAACTGGATGTCCTCCGGGCGAACGACGCCGGCGATGCGGATGAATTCCTTGCCGCCGACCAGCTTGATCTCGTCCGACCCGGCGACGACGAGATCGCCGTTCGGCTGGATGCGGCGCACCATCGCCGACACGGTCGTCGCCACGCTGTCGCTCTGCGCGGTCGCGCCGCTGCCGGCCAGCGTGTTGGCGCTGTTGTACGAGATATTGGGGTTGAACTGCGTCGATTTGCTGGAATGGCCGAACGAGGTCGGCAGCCCGAACAGATTGCCGAGCGTGCTGGCGATGCTGTCGCTGCGCCCGAGGTTCTGGCTGACGTTCTTTGTCGCGCTGGCGTTTTGGGTGATCGCGATCGTGACGATGTCGCCGACTTGCCAGGCGCGATGATCGCGGAACAGTTCGAGGCCGCCGCCGCCCATCGGATAGGCGGCGAAGATCGCGCCGTTGGTGACCGGCGTGTGGGCGAGCTTGTCGCCCGGCAGATGCTGCAGTTTGGCCAGCAGATCGTCCTGGTTGGGCGGCGGCGCGTGCTGGCAGGCGGCAAGGCCGCCGCTCAATGCCAACAGTACCGCCGTGGACGATGCCAGCGGACGCATCACTGCTGGTTGACCTGGTTCAGGTCGCTGAGCATCGTATCGACGCTCTTGGCCGCTTGCGTATCGAGCTCATAGGCGCGCTGCGTCGCGATCATGTCGATCATTTCGTCGACGACCGACACGTTCGATCCTTCGAGATAACCCTGCGCCACGGTGCCGAGGCCGTTCTGCGACGGTTGTCCGGTCGTCGGCGCGCCCGATGCCTGGGTCTGCACCGCGAGATTGCTGCCGATATTCTGCAGCCCTGCCGGGTTGATGAAGTTTGCCAGCTGCAGAATACCGATCTGCGAGGGTTGCGCCTGACCCTGGATCTGCACGCTGACCGTGCCGTCGGTGCCGATCGTGACGCTCTGGGCGTCGCGCGGGATCGTGATCGGCGGCTGCACCAGATAGCCCTGGGCGGTCACCAACTGACCCGTCGCGCTGATCTGAAAGCTGCCGTCGCGCGTGTAGGCAATCTCGCCGTTCGGCTGCAAAATCTCGAAGTAGCCTTGTCCGTTGATCGCGAGATCGAGTGCATTGCCGGTCTGTTCGAGGCTGCCCTGCGTCACGACCGGCTCGGTGGCGATGACGTTGGCGCCGGTGCCCTGCTGCAACCCCGACGGATAATTGGTGGCCTGCGACGTGAAGCCGCCGGCCTGCGTCGGATCCTGGTAGATCAGATCCGCGAACACGGGACGCACCTTCTTGAACCCGGTGGTGTTGAGGTTCGCCAGATTGTTGGCGATGACATCCATCTGGGTCTGTTCGCCCTCAAGACCGGTGCGAACCACGGCGAGCGACTGGATCATCGGGCGATACTCCGGAAGCGGGCTACGGCGATCAGCTCAGCGTCAACACGCTGTCCTGGCCCTCGTCGGCGTTGACTACGGTGCGCATCAATTCGGTCTGCCTCTCGTAGGTGCGCGTGTTCTCGATCATCGACAGCATCAGTGACATCGGTTCGGTATTGCTGCCCTCGAGCGCGCCGATTTGCAGCTGCACGGCGGCGCTCGGCTGCGGCGTGCCGGCGGTGTCCTGAAACAACCCGTCGCCGCGCCGGTTGAGCGCCGAAGTCGGCGGATCGGTCAGCACGATGCGGTTGAGCATGACCTCCTGGTCGGCCGGTTGGCCCTGCAGGATCCCCGAGATCGTGCCGTCTTCGCCGATCGTCACCTTCTGCAGCGGCGGCAGCACGATCGGCGCCAGGCCGTTACCCAGCACGGCGTAACCGTTGCTCGTCTGCAGCACGCCCGACGGCGAGATCGACAGCGAACCGTTGCGGGTCAACGCCACCGTGCCGTCCTCCGCCTGGACGGCGATCCAGCCCGCCCCGTTGATCGCGACATCGAGATTGCGGCCGGTCTCCTCGATCGGACCCTGGCTGAAGTCGGTGCTCAGCCGGCTCGCGGAGACCGCGACGCGATTCGGCAGGCCGGCGCCGTAGAGGGGCTCGGCGCTGAACACCGGACGCTCCGCCTTGTAGGCGACCGTCGCACGGTTCGCCAGGTTGTTGGCGATCGCCACGGTATCCTGCGTCGTCGCGTCGAGCCCGCCCATCGCGAGATAGAACGCCGCCTGGCTCATGTTCGGATCAACCGCGGTCGCGTTACTGGATCGTGATCAGCTTCTGGAAGTCCTGCTGATCGACGTTGATGCCCTGCGTGTTGGCCTGGTAGGCCTGCTGGGCAACAATCAGCTGGACCAGTTGGCTGGTGAGATCGACATTCGAATTTTCCAGCGCGCTCGATTGCAACTGGCCGAGGCTGCCGCTGCCGGGAACCCCGCTCAGCGGCGGGCCGGACGCGGTCGAGGCCTGCCACAGATTGTCGCTGATTGGGATGAGGCCCTGCGGGTTGGAGAAGTTGGCCAGCGCGATCGTGCCGAGGACCTCGGTCCCGCCGTTGCTGTATTGCCCGACGACCTGACCGTTGGCGCTGATCGAGACGCTGCTGAACTGGCCGCTGCCGGTGCCGTTGTTCTGTATCGCGTTGACCCCGAAGGCGAGGTCCGACAGCGTCGACCCGGTGTAATTGAGCGCGATGTTGAGCGGCGCGGCGCCGTCCGGCAGCGTGCTGACCTTGATCGTTCCGCTGCCGCTCACCAGGGCGCCGCTGCTGTCGAAGCTCAGGGTCGGACCCGTGCCGGACGCGATCAGCGTGCCGTTGGCGCTGGTCAGCCCCCAATTCGTCTGCCACTCCGGTGGCGATCCCGAACCGCTGACCGCAGTGTAATAGGTTGTCAGCGTATCGCTGGTGCCCAGACTGTCGTAGACCGCGGTCGAGGTGCTCTCGTTGTAACTCGCCGCATTGCCGATGCTGAACGGGTTCGTCGTCGTGTTGATCGGGGTGTCGCCGGTCGGCAGGTTCAGGTTGATCGACAGCGTTCCGGTGGCGCTGGCCGGCAGGCTTGCGGTGTTGATCTGGATGGGCTGCAGCGCCGCGGCGCCGCCGCTGCCCGACGCCGTCGGGCCATAGCCAAGCACGAGACCGCCGGACGCCGTCGTCAGCTGACCGGCGCTGTTCATCTGGAAGCTGCCGTCCTGCGTGTAATCGATGCCGTCGCTGGTCTGCACCTGAAAGAAGCCGTTTCCGTTGATCGCCACATCGAGCGGATTGCCGGTCTGGTTGATCGTCCCTTGCACAAAGGATTGCGCGAGGCTGCCCGTCTCGACGCCAAGGCCCGGCGTCGCCGCCGCGGTGACGTAGAGATCGGCGAAATCCGGGGTCGAGGACTTGAAGCCGGTGGTATCGACGTTGGCGATGTTGTTGCCGACCGTGTCGAGATAGGTTTGCGCGGCTTGCACGCCGGAAAGTTCGGTTGTAAGCGACATGGCTGGTCTCCGCTGGGTCGTTAAAATATCTGCTGGACCGCGCTCAGCGCGACGGGTGTCAGGTCGCCGCTGAGTTCGAGCATCGGGCCACTCTGCCCGTTCAGCGTCACGGCCGTCACCGGCAGCACCGAATAGGGCGTCGCCGTCACCGAGCTGCCCGTGCCGCCCTGCGCGCTGACCGTGAACGTGTAGGTGCCGGCCGCCGCTTGCGAGCCACCGGTTGTCGCACCGTTCCACTGGAACGTCTGCATCCCCGCCGGCAGCGCCCCGAGATCGAGGGTCGCGACGGTCTTGCCGGTGGAATCGGCGACCGTCACGGTTACATCGGTGGCGGCAGCCGACAGGTTCACGGCGCCCGTCACGCTGCCGCTGGCGGCGAGCGCCAGCGAATTGCCGCTCACCGCGACGCTATGCCCGACCAGCCCGGTCGCCTGCATGCCGGTCACCGCGGTGTTGACGCCGGAGACGCCGGTCTGCAGGGCGCTGACCCCTTCGGCAGTCGAAAATTCCGCCATTTCCGCGGCGAACTCGGTTCCGGTCATCGGGTTGAGCGGATCCTGGTTTTCCAGCTGCGCCGTCATCAGCTGCAGGAAGTCGCTCTGGTTCAGCACCTGGTTGGAGCCGCTGGCCGACGGCGTCTGGCTGCCCATCGGCAGCGTCGTCACCGTCGAGGGCATCGCACTTGCCGCGGTGGTCATCGCTTGCTCCCGTATCCGCCCCGACCGGCGCGCCGTTAGATCGATAATGTCCGCTGCGCGAGGGTCTTGGCCACGTTGAAGGCCTCCAGATCGGCCTGGTAATCCTGCTGGGATGAGATCATGTTGACGAATGTCTCGCTCGGGTCGACGTTGGCCGACTCGACATAGCCGCTGGCATTGGCGTTGGGACTGCTGGGGTCGTAGGCCTGGTGAAACGGCTCGGCGCTCTGCACGATCGCCGCAACCCGTACGCCGGCGAGGCCGGTCGAGGCCGGTCCGCTCTCCGCGCCCGAGAGCGGCACTGCCTGAAACACCGGTTCGCGCGCGCGGTAGGGCTGGCCATTCGGCCCCGCAGTGCTGTTGGTGTTGGCGATGTTGCTGGCGACGACAGCGAGGCGCTGCGCTTCGGCCACCATGCCGGATGCGGCGATCGGAAAGACTGAGAGCAGCGACATCTTCACCCCCCGGCCGAATTCTGAGCGCCGGTCTCGCTGACCGCGGTGGTCAGCATCTTCAGGATCTGCGACGTGAATGTCGCGGCGGCTTCGTACTGGACTGCGTTCGACGCCGCCGCCGCCTTCTCTTGATCGAGGTTGACGCTGTTGCCGTCGAGCGTCATCGATGAATTGATCTGGTATTTCACGGCGCCGGCCGCCGCGGGCGGCGCGCCGTCGTCTTGTGTCTGGAGTTGCCGCGGGTCGTCGACCAGTAACAACCGCGGAGCGGAGGCCGGCGCCTCGTCGCTGTCCACGGTCGCCGCGAGCGCCTGCCGGAAATCAAGATCAACCCCCTTGAAGCCGGGCGTGCTGGCATTGGCGATGTCGGCCGACAGGATCTGCTGGCGATAGCCGCGCAGCGCGAGAACCTGTCGGAAGAACTCCAACCCGGCGTCGATCGCAACCGTCACGCGCTTGTCCTCATCTTGCCCCGCCGGCATTGCCGCAGATCGGTGATTTCCGACTTGCGGAATTTCCAGTTTCCCGCATAATAGACCAATCGCGAGGAAGCGCAAGGCGAAAATGTCTAAGCAATGGCGCTTATGGAGTTCAGCGGCAGCACTGACGGTCTTGGCGCCGCTGGTTGCCGCGCCGGCATTGGCGGCAGACATCGAGAACCCGGCAACAATTCGCGCGGCGATTGCCGCAGCGGTCAAGCCGCACCTCGGCACGGGCAACGCGACGGTCGCGATCGGCACGATCGACAGCCGGCTGCGTCTGCCGCTCTGTCGCGGCCTCGACGTCAGCCTCAACGCCGCGAGCGGCGCGATGATGACGGCCAAGGTCGACTGCCCGTCGCCTGGCTGGACAATCTACGTGCCGGTGCAGGTGCACGCCTGGGTCGACGCGGTGGTTGCCGCGGCCAACCTTGGGCCCCACACCAGGCTCACCGCGGCGCTGCTGACCCGCCGCCGGGTCGATCTGTTTGCGGCCGAAGGCGCGCTCGTCACCGATCCGGCGCAGGTCGAAGGCAAGCTTCTGCAGGTCGGGGTGATGGCCGGCGCGCCGATTGTGGCCTCGTTCCTCGAAAATCCGGTCGTCATCCGCACCGGCCAGCGGGTGCTGCTGACCCTGACCGACGGCGGCATGGTGATCCGCGACAGCGTCATCGCCCTCGAAAACGGTCGCGTCGGCGACACGATCCCGATGCGCAACCCGCAAAGCCAGAAAGTCATCCAGGCCACGGTCGCGGGCGACGGCACTGCCGAAATCCGCTTTTAGCGCGCTGCGAGCACATCAAGGACGCCCCGAATGGATCAGCTTTTTCTGCTGTTTGCCGAATTGCAGCAACTTCTCGAGGAGGAGCGCACCGCGCTGCTCGGCGGCAATCCGGAGCGCATCATCGCCGCGGCCGGCCGCAAGCGCGAGCTCGCCGACCGCATCGAAACCCACGCGGCCCTGCCCGCGACGGCGGCGCCGCCGCCCGAAACGCTGGCTCGCGCGGCGCGATACAACCGGGACAACTCGGTCATTTGCGCTGCCATGCTGCGGCACCTGACCGAGGCGCTCGACAAATTGCGGCGTTCCGAGCCGCACCGCTCGTACCGTCCGGACGGCAGCGAGCGCAATCCGCCGGCGCGGCATACGCTCGGCGCCGCCTGACGCGCCCGTTCTAAGCGGCAAATTCGGGAGCCGGCTCAAAACGCTGCGACGGCGGGGCCGGCGGCGGCGGTGCGCCGGCGGATTGCGCCGCGCGCAGTCGGTAGACATGCGCGAGGACCTCGGCGACGGGCGGATAGAGGCCGGTCGGAATTTCTTCGTCGAGCTCGACATAGCGGCAGATCGCGCGCGCCAGCCGCGGCGCCTCGACAATCGGCACCTCATGTTTGCCGGCCAGCGCGCGGATGCGCAGCGCGACGAGGCCGGCACCTTTCGCGACGAGCCGCGGCGCGCGCATGCTGTCGGCGCGATAGCGCAGCGCCGCCGCATAGTGCTCGGGGTTGACGATGACGACATCGGCCTTCGGCACCTCGCTCATCATCCGCAGCCGCGCCAGGCGATGCCGCAGGACACGGATGCGGCGCTTGGTCTGCGGGCTTCCCTCCATCTCGCGCAGCTCGTCGCGCACCTCCTGGCGCGTCATTTTGAGCCGGTCGCGGAACGCCCAGATCTCGTATGGAATTTCCAATGCGGCGACGCCGGCCAGCGCCACCGCCATCGTCACAAACATCCGGCTCCAGCCGGTCGCCGCCTGGCGCATCGCGCCCGGCCACGTCGCGGCCGCCAGGTGCAGAAACGCGCCCGCCCAGACGCGGCCGAGCCACACCGAGACGGCGACGACAACGGCGAATTTGACGAGCGCCTTCACCATCTCGACCGCGGCGGCGTGCGAGAACAGCCGGCGGAACCCGGCGACCGGATCGATGCGTGACGGGTCCGGCGCCAAGGGCTCGGCGGAAAACACCCAGCCGCCGACCGCGAGGTCCGCGAAAAAGCCGGCGACCGCGACAACCAGCACAAACACCGCAATGATGCCGAACCCGACCGCGACCACCGGCGCGAGCGCCGCCAGCATCCGCGCCGGATCGCGCATCGCCGCCGGATCGGGGCTGAGACCGAGCCGCACGATCAGTTCGAGACGATCGACCAGCGGCTCGCCGGCGATGCTGAGCAGCACCGCGCCGGCCAACAGCACCCCGGCGCCGGCGACCCCGTGGGCTCGGGCGACATTGCCTTCGTCGCGCGCCTTCTGCAGCCGACGGATCGTCGGCGGTTCGGTTTGGCCGGCGCGTTCGCGGTCGTCGGCCATCGGTCAGCCGCCGTGCAGCGCGGCGCCGGCCGCCGCCATGCCGACCGCGATCATGTGCTGCACCGCCGGCGCGAAAAACGGCACCAGCGCAATCGTCGCCGCCAATCCCACCCACATGAACAGCGCAAACCCGATCGACATGACGTTGATCTGCGGCGCCACCCGCGAGATCACGGCGACGGCCAAATTGGCCGCCAGCAGCACCGCGACGACCGGCAACGCCAGCCACACGCCCATCTGGAACAGCATCGCGCCGGCCGCGGCCAGCGCGTGCCAGCCGAGCGGCGTCAGCCCGCCGCCGGCGGCGACCGGCACGATCTGGAAGCTCTTCACCAGCACGCCCAACAGGATCAGATGGCCGTTGAGCGTGACGAACAGCAAGAGGCCGACGAGGCTGAACAGGTCGGACATGACCGGCACCTGGAACCCGTTCTGCACGTCGAACAGGCCGGCAAAGCCGAAGCCCATCTGAATGCCGATGAAATCGCCGGCGAAGGCCATCGCCGCCAGCGCCAGCTGCATCGCAAAACCGATCGCCAGGCCGACCAGGACCTGCTGCAGCGCGAGCGTCATGGCCGACCAGGACAAACCGAGCGGCACCGATTGCCCGAGCGTCGTGGCGACCAGAAAGGCGATGACGAAGGCGATCGCGACGCGCGCCCGCACCGGGATCGCGGCGGCGCTGAACAGCGGCGCCGAGGAAAACAGCGCCAGCGTGCGCAGAAACGGCCAGAAGATTTCGCCGAGCCAGCGGGCGATGTCGGCGTCGGTGAAGTTCAGCACGTCTCAGCCGCCAAGCGAGCGCGCAAAAATGATCGACCGCTCGATATAGGCGGCGAGGTGCGTCACCGCCCAGCCTTCCGCCAGATACAACGTCAGCAGCACGGCGAAGAGGCGCGGCACAAAGCTCAGCGTCAGATCGTTGATGCGGGTGCTCGCCTGCAGCACGCCGATGAGAAAGCTCGACAGCATCGCCGCCGCCAGAAACGGCGTGAGGATGAACAGCGTCATCATCAGCATGTCGCGCGAGGCGGCGGCGATGTCGGTGACGCTCAATGCACAAATCCTTCCGCGAGCGAGCCGATCACCAGCGTCCATCCGTTGACCAGCACAAACAGCGCCAGTTTCAGCGGCAGCGAAACGCTGATCGGCGACAACAGCATCATGCCGAGCGACATCATGACCGCCGCAACGACGATGTCGATGACGAGAAACGGCAGAAAGATCATGAAGCCGATCTGAAAGCCGGTCTTCAGCTCCGAGGTCACGAAGGCCGGCACCAGCACGCGGAACGGCACGTCCTGGACGCTCGGATAGGTCTTGCCGCCGGCCAGCTTCAAAAACAGACCGAGGTCCTCGCGCCGGGTCTGCTTCACCATGAACTGGCGCAACGGCGCCTCGGCCCGCTCCGCCGCAGCGATCGCCGAAATCTGATTGTTGAGCAGCGGCTGCAGCGAATCGCTGCCGATCTTCGTGAAGACCGGCCCCATCACGAAGAAGGTCAGAAACAGCGCCAAGCCGATCAGGATCTGATTGGGCGGGGTCTGCGTCAACCCCAGCGCCTGGCGCAGCAGCGACAGCACGATGATGATGCGGGTGAAGGCAGTCATCGTCAGCAGGATCGCCGGCACAAAGACGAGGCCGGTCAGGATCAGCAGCAGCTGCACCGGCACGGTGTAACTCTGCCCGCCATGACCGTCGGGCCGCATATCGAGGGCGCCGAGGCCGGCTGCGCACGCCGCGTGCGTCAGCAGCGCGGCGACGACGAGCCCGGCTGCCAGCGCCGCGACCGCGGGGATCAGGCGCCGTGCCATGACTTCATCGCCTTGCCGATGACGGCGGCAAAATTGGCGCCGGCCGCGGCGCCCGGGGGCAGCGGCTGCGGCAGTTCGCACAGCAGCGAGACCGTCGTCGCGCCGACGCCGACCACCAGATGCTTGTCGCCGACCTGCACCACGAGCAGCCGCTCGCGCGGCCCCAGCGCCAGCGCGCGGACCACCGCGCAGTCGCCGCCGGCGGCGGCGACGCCCGGCCGCAACCGCCGCAGCGCCCACACCGCGCCCCACAGCAGCGCGACGATCAGTCCGATCGTCAGCGACAGCGACGCGATGCCGCCGGGTTCAGTCGGCACCGCCGCTCTCCCGTTGTGCGATCGCTTCGTTCATTCGATGATCAGCTGCGAAAAGTAGATGTTTCGGACAATGTTTTTGCTGCCGCCGTCGGCTCCCATGATCCGCTCGGCGCCGAGCCGCTGCAGCAGCATTTGGTTGAGGTCGGCGGTCATCTTCGCGCGCAGTTTGTCGACGCCGGCCGGGGTCGTGATGTCACTGACCTTGAAGCTCAGCGCGGAGAGCCGCAGCGCGTCTTCGACCTCCGGCATCATCGCGGTCACCAGGTTGCCGGCGGCGGCGCCCGACAAGGTCAAGTTGACGCCGATCTGCACGAAATGCGTGTCGCTGCCGCTGCCGGGCATGCTGACGACGAACGGCTTCACCGCCATGTAGAACGGCAGGGGCGGCTCTGTGCTGGCGGCGTGCATGCCATGCGGGGCGCTGCGCCTGACGACGTAATAATAATAGTAGCCGCCGCCGGCAGCGGCGAGCAGCAGCACCGCCAGCACGATGAGGTTGCGGCCGCTCATCAAGCCGCGACGTCCGGCGACGGTGGCTGGGGAAGCAGTGTCACTCATAGTCGGGAATTCCAGTTTTCGTCAAGTTTCAACGCAGCGCAGCGGCGCGCTGGATCAGCTCGTCGATCTCCGCGTGGCGACGGCGCAGCGCCGCTTCCGCCTCGCGCGCCGCGACCCGCTCGCTCAGCATCTCATAGGTGCGCTTCTCGCGCCGTGCCGCGACGAGCGCCTGCCACTGCCGCTCGCAGGCCTGCTCGATCGAGCCGAGGTCGCTTTCCTGGCGCAGCACGACCTCGTCGATCTGGCCGATGAATTCGAGATAAGTCATCGTCGCCGTGGCCGGCATGCCGGCCTCCAGCCGGTCGCGCATCAGCGCGCGATAACGCTCGCGATACTCCTTGAGCAGCGACAGTTTGCGGATCGCATCGCTGCATTGCGCCTTGAGCTGCTGCCAGGCGATCAGCGCCTCGTCGCTGCGGCGCCCGGCAATGTCGATCAGCTTGTCCACTTGCGACATTCCTTCCCTCATGTGCCGACGAGAGTGCTGAGCGCGCCGATGCTGTCGGCAAAGCAGACCGCGCTCGCCAGGTCCTGGCGCAGAAATCCTTCGATCGCCGGGCGCAGCGTCACGGCGCGGTCGAGTTCGGCATCATGCCCGGCGCGATAGCCGCCGATCGACAGCAGGTCGCGGTGCTCTTCGAGCCGGGCGTAGAGCCGCTTGAATTGCTGCGCCGCGGCGAGATGATCGGCCGGCACGATCGCCGGCATGACGCGGCTGATCGAGGCGCCGACATCGACCGCCGGAAACAGGCCGGCATCGGCCAGCCGGCGGGACAAGACGAGATGCCCGTCGAGGATGCCGCGGGTGGCATCGCCGATCGCGTCGTTCATATCGTCGCCTTCGATCAGCACCGTGTAGAACGCCGTGATGCTGCCCGAGCCTTCCTCGCCGGTGCCGGCGCGTTCGCACAGCGCGGCCACCCGCCCGAATACCGACGGCGGGTAGCCCCGCGTCGCCGGCAGCTCCCCGATCGACAGCCCGATTTCCCGCTGCGCCATCGCAAACCGGGTCAGCGAATCCATCAGCAACAGCACGTGCTTGCCCCGGCTGCGGAAGTATTCGGCGATCGCCGCCGCGCGCTGGGCCGCATGCACGCGCTGCAATGCCGCATCGCTGGCCGGCGCCGCGACAACGACCGCCTTCGCCAATCCGTCGGCCCCGAGGATGCGCTCGACAAATTCCTTGACCTCGCGGCTGCGCTCGCCGATCAGCCCGATCACCGCAACATCGGCCGCCGTATAGCGCGCCATCATGCCGAGCAGCACGCTCTTGCCGACACCGCTGCCGGAAAACAATCCGAGCCGCGCGCCGCGGCCGACCGAAAACAGCGCATTGATCGACCGCACCCCGACGTCGAGCGGCTTCTCCACCAGCATCCGCCGCATCGGGTTGAGCGCCTGGCCGAACAGCGGCACCCGCTCGGTGCACCACAGCGGGCCGCTGCCGTCGATCGCGGTGCCGCCGCTGTCGATGACCCGGCCGAGCAACTCCGGCCCGACCGCGATCTCGACCATCCGGCCGGCCGGGATGACCCGCGCGTTGGGCGCCAGCCCGTCGACCGGGCCTTCGGCCATCAACAGCACACGCTCGCTGTCGAACCCGACGACTTCGGCCGGAAGCAGCCGCCCGGCCTCGCCTTCGACAAAGCAGCGCTCGCCGATCGCGGCGTGGATGCCGCGTGCCTCCATGACCAGCCCCACCGTCCGAACCAGTGCGCCCTGCACCGCGATGGCGCCGCGCCGGCGGCCGATCCGCGCGCGATACCGCTCGATGCCTTGCACCAGCCGATCGCGCATCATCGCGTCGGGCGCAGACCAGAGTGCCGTGCCGCGTGTCGTGGCGACGGTCATCACGCGCCCTCGCCATCGAACAATGCCAGCATGGCGCTGCGCCAGCGCGCCGCCAATGACAGGTCGATCTGCGGGTAGTTGTCGGGCGGGCGCGGCTGCCAGCGGCGATCCTTGACCGGCACGTCGCCCTCCTCGATGACGATCAGACAGCCGCCCGCTTCGATTGCCGGATCGGCGACGAGCGCGCCGCCGCCGGCCTCGATATCCGGCGCCAGGCCGCGGACGAGTTCGAGATCGGCCGGGTTGAGGGCGATCCGCAGGCCGTCGAGGCGCATCGGCGCCTTCCCGAGCGCCTCGCGGATCAGCCGCACGAGGCTCTCGTGCGAGCGGGCGATCTCGCCGCCGATGACAAAGCGCGCCAATTCGAGCGCCAACCCGATCAACGCCTCCTCGATGACCCGCTCCACCGCCGGCATCGGCGCCGTGAGACGTTCGACCAGCGCCGCGATGCGGTGCGCCTGATCGCTCTGCGATTGCCGCGCCGCCGCCTCGCCCGCCGCAAAACCCTCGGCGTGGCCCTGCTGCCGACCGTCGGCAAGCCCGCGCGCGAACCCCTCGTCATATCCCCGCGCCATTTCGGCCGCCGCCGCGCGTTGCTGCTCCTCCGCCCGATCCTCCGCAGCGGCCAAGTCGCCGGCCTCGGCTTCGCCGTGGTCGGCCAGCGCCGGCGCCGCTTCGGTCGCAATCGGCGCGGCCATCTCCACCGTATCGATGCGCGGATCGAGTTCGGGGAACCGCCAGCGCGGCAGCGCCGGGCCCAACCGGTTCGCCGCCCCGATCATTCATCCCCCCGCTGGCGCGCGAGACGCCAGTTGGCGATCGCCGCGCGGATTGCCGCAAGACCCAGCCGGGCCACCGAGACGAGCAGTGCGGCACAGACAAAATCGGCCAGCAGGCGGCCGCCGACCACCAGGGCGACACCCCAGCCCGGCACGCCCGGCAGCATCGGGTCGGACTGGAATTCGACGAACCACATCAGCGCGATGCCGCAAGCCAGCAGCGCCGGGCGAATGCCGCTGCCGTCGCGGCGTTCAGAGGGGCCCTTGGGCGACCGGGCCATCGGGCGATTTCCTGCTGCATCGGCTCACTGGGCGGGTTCCGGCGAAGCGGCGGTCGACGGCGCGGGAGCGGCCGTACCGCCCGGCGCGGCAGCCGGCGGCGGCGCTGCGGCGGGCGCCGCGGCGGCCGGCGCAACGGAGTTCGCCGCGGCCGGCGGCATCTGAGGCGCGGCCGTCCCGCCGCCGAAAGTCGCGCCCGGCTGGTCGACCAGCGGTGTTGCGATGATGCTCCGGTCGTCGAGCGGCGCCACGACGACAATCGAAACGCGACGATTTTTCGCCTTGCCCGCGGGGGTGTCGTTGGCCGCTACCGGATGGTATTCGCCGTAGCCCGCCCCGACCAGCGAACTCGGGGGAATGCCGTCGCCGGCGAGCCGCTTGACGACTGCAATCGCGCGGGCCGCCGACAAGTCCCAATTCGAGCTGAACTGCGAATTGTGGATCGGCTGCGTGTCGGTAAAGCCGTTCACCTGAATGGGGTAGTGCAGGTCTTTCAGCACGCCGGCGACCTCATCGACGAGGCCGAGGGCCGGCGCGGTCAGGTCCGCCTTGCCGCTGTCGAACAACAGCACGGAATTGATATTGACGACGACGCCGAGCGATTTCAGCGACACATCGACCTGGCCGGCGCGGATCATGCCGCCGAGCAGCTTCTGCAACTTCTTGTACGCCTTTTCCAATTGTTCCGCACGATGGGCGACCGCCTGGGTCAACGCCGGCGGCAGATGCTTCACCTGCTCGTCGCGGGTGATGATCGGCATGTGCACCGGCGACGGCATGAAATCGAACGGCGCCTTGTTCGCGGCGGCAAACCCGGTCGCCTGGACCCTGGTGATCTTGCCCATGAACGCGGTCGAGAAGGCCTCGGCCATTTCTTGGAATTTCGCCGAATTGATGCTCGAGACCGCGTACATGACGACGAAGGTGGCGAGCAGCAGGGTCGTGAAATCGGCGTAGGAGATGATCCAGCGCTCAAGGTTCTGGTGCTTTTTCGGCAGTTGCTTGCGCATACAGGAACTCCGTTGACCGGCCGGGTTATTCCGCCGCCGCCGCCGCCGCCGCGCCTCCCGGCGGCGCCTCGTCGCCGGCCGCCGGATGCGCCTCGTCGGGTTCCGCGCCATCGAGATAGCCGCGCAGCCGCATCTCGAACTGCATCGGCGGTTCCATGATCGCCAGCCCGACCATCCCCTCGGTGATCATCTCCAACCGGCGGGCGCGGCGGCGTACCAAGACTTTCAGTTTGTTGGCGACCGGCAGGGCGATCAGGTTGGCGAACCCGACGCCATAGACGGTCGCGACAAACGCCGTCGCGATGCCGTTGCCGAGTTTCGACGGATCGTCGAGGTGCGACATGACCGTGATCAGGCCAAGCACGGCACCGAGGATGCCGACGGTCGGCGAGTAGCCGCCCATCGCCTCGAAGACTTCCGCGGCGAGCGTCTCCTCATGCTCTGTGGCGGTGATCGTGGTCTCGAGCATCGTGCGGATGTGCGCCGCCTCGATCCCGTCGACGACCATCCGCAGCCCCTGCCGGATAAACGGGTCGGATTGCTGGTCGGCAATCGGGTCGAGCGCCAGCACGAACTGGCGCCGGATGATCCGCAGCCAGCCGAGGATCTCGGTCAACAGTTCGGCACGATCGTCCTTCGGAGGAAGGAAGACCCACAACAGCATGCGGATGCTGCGCAGGAAGACCGGCAGCGGCGACTGCAGCAGCACCGCCGCGATCGTACCGCCGAACACGATGATGAAGGCCGACATCTGCAGCAGCGCGAGAATGCTGCCGCCGTCGATCGTC
>DATJUL010000026.1:0-2206 GCA_035502295.1 Allostellaceae bacterium
CCGGTCGCATTCGGCAATGAATTCGGCGAGCCGCGGGTCGGCCTCGGCGAGGCGCTGGGCCAGCGGATGATGCGGCGACAGCGCGAGAAACGAGGCGCCGTAGAGCGTGTCGGGCCGCGTCGTGAAGACCTCGATCGCGTCGTCCTGCCCGGCAATGCCGAACAAGACGCGCGCCCCTTCCGAACGGCCGATCCATTTCTCCTGCATGAGCCGCACCCGCTCCGGCCAGCGGTCGAGCGTCCGCAGCGCCGCGAGCAACTCGTCGCTGAAGGCGGTGATGCGCAGGTTCCATTGCGCGAGGAGCCGCTTTTCGACGAGCGCGCCGGAGCGCCAGCCGCGGCCGTCGATGACCTGCTCGTTGGCCAGCACGGTGTGCTCGACCGGATCCCAGTTGACCCACGATTCCTTGCGGTAGGCGAGCCCCGCCTGCAGGAAATCGAGGAACATCTTCTGTTCGTGCCGATAGTATTGCGGATGGCAGGTCGCGATCTCGCGCGACCAGTCATAGGCAAATCCCATGCGCTGCAATTGGCCGCGCATCGTGCGGATGTTGTCGCGGGTCCACAGGGCGGGATGCGCGTTGCCGGCGATCGCCGCGTTCTCCGCCGGCAGACCGAACGCGTCCCAGCCCATCGGATGCAGCACGTTGAAGCCCTGGGCGCGGCGGAAGCGCGCAACGAGGTCGCCCATCGTGTAATTGCGCACATGCCCGACATGCAATTTGCCGGACGGGTAGGGGAACATTTCGAGGACGTAGTATTTCGGCCGGCCGGTGTCTTCGCCCGCCGCGAAGCTGCCGCGCTCGCGCCAGGCGAGCTGCCATTTCTGTTCGCTTTCCCGGAAATTGTAACGCGACATCGACTGGTCCCGGATCAATGAT
Source organism: Allostellaceae bacterium (assembly GCA_035502295.1). Lineage (GTDB taxonomy): Bacteria > Pseudomonadota > Alphaproteobacteria > ATCC43930 > CGMCC-115725 > DATARH01. Next base: position 881 of record DATJUL010000026.1, read on the forward strand.
CGGGCGGTGCCGGCCCGGCGGCGCACCGCTATTGGCCGTAATGCGCCTCGCGATACTGCACGGCGTGAATGCGCTGCGCCTGGGTCAGGATCGCGAAATCGATCCCGTCCGGCACGCCGCGCGCGACCGGCGCCTTGTGCCACGGCCCGCCGGGCGCGCGGGTGTCGCGCTCGACCGTCACGGCTACCGAATCCGAGCGCAGCGCCCGCGACAGGATGAAGACGCTGATGCGCAGCCGCTCGTCCGGCTTGCCGGGCGGCGAATACCATTTTGTGACGAGCAGCCCGGTCACCGGGTCCTCCGAACTGACGCCGGCGAAGTGAAGCACATCATGCGCCGCCTCCCACAGCACCGGGCTGACGAGCGTGCCGGTCTGCGGGCCCGGGTTCTGATGCGACGGCAGCTTGGCGAGGCCGATCCACGTCCACAGCGTCTGATCGGTCGAGTCGTTGTCGGCCGTTTGCGCGGCGACTTGCGGCTGTGCCGCGCCGGCCACCGTGTCGGGCGGGCCGCTCGCCGCGCGGTCGCCGCTGCAGCCGGCGAGGCCGAACGAAAGACTTGCGACGAGCCCGAGCAATAGGCCGTAATGGCGGACCGACATGGTAATACCCTATGCGCCCGGCCGCACCCGGCCGGCAAGCTCGGCGAGCCTTGTGCCAGGAATGGAGCGGAGATGGAAGAGGCGGCGTCTGCCCAGGTGATCGGCGCCAACCTCAGGGCGGTAGAGGGCCGCATCGCCGCGGCTTCGCGCGCCGCCGGGCGGCCGGCGGATCGGGTGACGCTGGTCGCGGTCAGCAAGACCCAGCCGGCGGCCGCGGTGCGCGCGGCTCTCGCGGCCGGGCAGCGCGCGTTCGGCGAAAACCGCGTGCAGGAGGCGCTCGCCAAATTCCCGGAGCTGCGCCGCGACTATCCCGATCTCGCGCTGCATCTGATTGGCCCGCTGCAGACCAACAAGGCGAAGGAGGCGGTCGGCCAGTTCGACGTCATCGAAACCGTCGACCGGCCGCATCTCGCCGAAATCCTGGCACGCGAGATGGCCCGCGCCGTCCGCCGGCCCGCCTGCTTGATCGAGGTCAATATCGGCGAGGAGCCGCAGAAAGCGGGTGTCCTGCCGGCCAATGCCGACGCCTTCATCGCCGATTGCCGCGACCGCCTGAAGCTGCCGATCGAGGGCCTCATGTGCATCCCGCCGGAAGACGCGGAGCCGGCGCCCTATTTCGCGCTGTTGCGCGAGATCGCCCGGCGCAACGGCCTGCCCCGGCTCAGCATGGGGATGAGCGCCGATTTCGAGACCGCGATCCGCTTCGGCGCAACCCACGTCCGCGT
>DATJUL010000027.1:0-22463 GCA_035502295.1 Allostellaceae bacterium
TATTGTACCGCCGGCTATGGCAGCCGCTTGCCGTGGCCGCGCTGAACACGGCGGCGGAAGACGGCTCGGCCCGGCTGTTGCGGCGGGTGCTGGCCGAGACGCTGGGACGCGGCGCCGCCGCCTGCCGGCCGCTCGTCGCGCGCGACGGGTTGTCGGAAAGCCTCGTCGATCCGGCGCTCGCGTTTCTGGCGCGGCATGATTGCGCGGTGCGGTTCGGCGCGCGGCTCCGCGCGATCGACTTCGCGGCAGAGCGGGCGACGGCGCTGCGGTTCGACGGAGAGACGGTGCCATTAGCGCCGACGGAGGCCGCAATCCTCGCCGTGCCGGCCGCGGTGGCGGCGCGCCTCGTGCCGGGACTCGTCGTGCCCGATGACTATGCGCCGATCGTCAACGCGCATTTCCGCTGTGCGCTGCCGCCATCGGCGCCGCGCCTCGTCGGCATCGTCGGCGGCACCGCGGAATGGGTGTTCAAGAAGCGCGAGATCGCCTCGGTCACGGTCAGCGCCGCCGACCGGCTCGTCGATCGGCCGGCCGACGACCTCGCCCAACTCTTGTGGCGCGATGTGGCACGCATCATCGGCCTTCCGACCGCGCCGATGCCGCCCTGCCGCATCGTCAAGGAGCGGCGCGCGACGTTTCGTGCCACCCCGGCGCAGCTGCGCCGGCGCCCGCCGAGCGTGACGCGATGGAACAATTTTCTCCTTGCAGGCGATTATGTCGAAACCGGGTTGCCCGCCACGATCGAAGGCGCTATTCGCTCTGGCTTCGCGGCGGCGGCGCGGGTGCGGCGCGGCCTCGCTCCCGCGCCGGCGGGGCCTGCCGTGGCGGCCGCACGCCGATCGACCGCCGACGAGGATTGCCAGCGCGCGCTGCCATGACCGGCGGAAATACGGCAAGGATCGATGAAGCAGGGGCGCTCGATCGGGTGACGGCGCCGGCGGGCCTCGACAGCGCGATCGCGCGCGCGGTCGAGTCGCTGTTGCAACGGCAGCATCAGGACGGCCACTGGGTGTTCGAACTGGAGGCCGACGCGACGATCCCGGCCGAATACGTGCTGCTCCAGCACTATCTCGGCCGGCCCGCCGACCCCAACCTCGAACGGCACATCGCCCGTTACCTGCGCGATTGCCAGGGCGCCGACGGCGGCTGGCCCCTCTTCTACGGCGGCGCGATGGACCTCAGCGCGTCGGTCAAGGCGTATTTCGCGTTGAAGGCGGCCGGCGACGACCCCGAAGCGCCGCACATGGCGCGGGCGCGGGCGGCGATCCTGACGCGGGGCGGCGCCCGCCGAGCGTGACGCGATGGAACAATTTTCTCCTTGCAGGCGATTATGTCGAAACCGGATTGCCCGCCACGATCGAAGGCGCTATTCGCTCCGGCGTCGCGGCGGCGGCGGGGGTGCGGCGCGGCCTCGCTCCCGCGCCGGCGGGGCCTGCCGTGGCGGCTGCACGCCGATCGACCGCAGACGAGGATTGCCAGCGCGCGCTGCCATGACCGGCAGAAACACGGCAAGGATCGATGAAGCGGGGGCGCTCGATCGGGTGACGGCGCCGGCCGGTCTCGACAGCGCGATCGCGCGCGCGGTCGAGTCGCTGTTGCAACGGCAGCATCAGGACGGCCACTGGGTGTTCGAGCTGGAGGCGGACGCGACGATCCCGGCCGAATACGTGCTGCTCCAGCACTATCTCGGCCGGCCCGCCGACCCCGACCTCGAACGGCGCATCGCGCGCGACCTGCGCGATTGCCAGGGCGCCGACGGCGGCTGGCCCCTCTTCTACGGCGGCGCGATGGACCTCAGCGCGTCGGTCAAGGCGTATTTCGCGTTGAAGGCGGCCGGCGACGACCCCGACGCGCCGCACATGGCGCGGGCGCGGGCGGCGATCCTGGCGCGGGGCGGCGCCCGCCGCTGCAACGTCTTCACCCGCATCATGCTGGCGCTGTGGGGCGAGGTTCCGTGGCGCGCCGTGCCGGTCATGCCGGTCGAGATCATGCTGCTGCCGCGTTGGTTCCCGTTTCACATCGACAAGGTGTCGTACTGGTCGCGCACGGTGCTGGTGCCGCTCCTGGTGCTGATGGCGGTGCGCCCGAGGGCGCGCAATCCGCTCCAGGTGACGATCGGCGAATTGTTTGTCGAGCCGCCCGATCGCGTGCGCGACTGGATTGCGCCGCCGACCCGATCGCCGGTCGGCCATTCGTTCGCATTGCTCGATCGCCTGTTGCGCGCCGCCGAGCCGCTCTTTCCGGCCGCTCCGCGCCGCCGCGCGATCGCCAGGGCGGTCGCCTTTGTCAGCGGGCGGCGCAATGGCGAGGACGGGCTCGGCGGTATCTTCCCGGCGATCGCCAACGCGCTGATGATGTTCGATTGCCTCGGCTATGCGCCGGATCATCCCGACTGCGCGCTGCCGGCGGCGGCGCTGCGCAAGCTCCTCGTGCTTGATGGCGAGCGCGGCTATTGCCAGCCCTGCGTGTCGCCGGTGTGGGATACGGCGCTCGCCGGTCACGCGCTGATGGAGGTCGGCGACCAGCGGCTCGACCCGGTGATTCGCCGCTCCCTCGACTGGCTGCAGTCGAAGCAGGTGCTCGATGTCGCCGGCGACTGGGCGGCGGCGCGGCCGAATGTGCGGCCGGGCGGCTGGGCGTTTCAGTACGCCAATCCGCATTATCCCGATCTCGACGACACCGCGGCCGTCGGGCTGGCGCTGCACCGGTTCGATGGCGCGCGCTACCGCCAGGCGGTCGACCGCGCCGCCGAGTGGGTCATCGGCATGCAGAGCCGGAACGGCGGCTGGGGCTCGTTCGACGCTGACAACACGCATGACTACCTCAACCACATCCCGTTCGCTGATCACGGCGCGTTGCTCGACCCGCCGACCGCGGACGTCACTTCCCGCTGCGTCGGCTTTCTGGCGCAGCTCGGCGCGCCGTCCGACGATCCGGTGCTGGCGGCGGGGGTCGCGTATCTGCGCGACGAGCAGGAAAGCGACGGCAGCTGGTTCGGCCGCTGGGGCACCAACTACATCTACGGCACGTGGTCGGTCCTGGCGGCGCTGAACGCCGCCGGCATCGATCCGCAGAGCGCGATGGTGCGCCGCGCCGTCGGCTGGCTCCTTGCGCATCAGCACGCGGATGGCGGCTGGGGCGAGGCGGGCGACAGCTACTTTCCCGATGCACCGCACGGCGAGGCGCCCTACAGCACCGCCTCGCAGACCGCGTGGGCACTGCTTGCGCTGATGGCGGCGGGCGAGGTCGACAACCCGGCCGTCGCGCGCGGCATCGCCTATCTGGTCGCGCAGCAGGACGGCGACGGGAATTGGAACGAGCCCTGGTACACCGCGGTCGGTTTTCCGCGCGTCTTCTATCTGCGCTACCACGGCTATCGCGCGTTTTTCCCGCTATGGGCCTTGGCGCGCTACCGTCGCCTGCTGTCGGCCAACCTGCGGCAGGTGCCGTTCGGGTTGTAGCAGGAATTCCGGATGCCCGCGTCGCTGCCGGTACTGTGTGCGTGCGGGCTCGCGGCGGAAGCCCGTATCGCCCGAGCTGCCGGGTTTCAGGTCGTCGTCGGAGCCGGCAACCCGCAGCGCACCGCTTCCCTCATCGCCGCCGCGGCACCCGGCGCGACGTGCCTCGTCAGCTTTGGCATCGCCGGCGGGCTGGCGCCGCATCTGTCGCCCGGCGATGTGATCCTGTCGACCGAGATCATCAGCGACGATCGGCGCTGGCGGCCCGATCCGCATTTCGAGGGTGACATGGCCGATCTGGCGCGGCGCATCGGTGCGACCGCCGGGCCGGTGCTCGGCGCTTCCCGCATTCTCGCGACCGCGGCGGACAAGCGGCGCGCCTGGCAGGAGACCGGCGCGCTCGCCGTCGATCTCGAAAGCGCGATCGTCGCGTGCGCCGCCGCAGCGGCCGGCGTCCCGTTTGTCGTGCTGCGGACGATCGCCGATCCGGCGCGGCGCGCCCTGCCGCCGGCGGCGCTGATCCCGCTCGCGGCCGACGGAGCGCCGGCGCTCCGCCGCGTCTTCGCCGAGGTGATGCGGCGGCCGCAGCAGATCGCCGCGCTGTTCGGTCTGGCGCGCGACACAAGCCGGGCGCTGACAGCGCTAGCCGGCCCCGCGCGCGCGCTGCGGCTGGCGCTTGCCGAGACCGCCTAGCCGCGCCATCGCATCCTCGACATGGCGGGAAAAGACGTAGTCCGCCGGCCGCTGCCGGTCGAGCGGGATTTCCGCCGCCATCTCGCCCGCCGTGCGTACGCCGCGCAACGCGGCCAGCCCCGCCTTCACCGGATGATGGACCGAATCGACAACCGCGGTCGCCTCATAGCCGCTGTGCACCATGCAGTCGGCGCATTTCTCGTAATTGCCGGTGCCGTAGGAGTCCCAGTCGGTGCCGTCCATCAGCTCCTTGAACGTGCGGGCGTAACCCTCGCCCAAGAGATAACAGGGGCGCTGCCAGCCGAAGAAGTTGCGCGTCGGGTTGCCCCAAGGCGTGCAACGGTAAGACTGGTTGCCGGCGAGAAAATCGAGAAACAGGCCGGATTGGTTGAATGACCAGCGGCGCTGCGGATCGCGGCGGAAAATGTCGCGAAACAGTTCCTTGGTGCGCCGCCGGTTGAGGAAATGCGCCTGGTCGGGCGCCCGCTCGTAGGCATAGCCGGGCGATACGGTGATGCCGTCGATGCCGAGATCGGTCGCGGCGTCGAAAAAGGCCGCGACCCGCTCCGGCGCCGCGGTGTCGAACAGCGTCGTGTTGATGTTGACGCGGAAACCGCGGCTCTTGGCGAGGCGGATCGCATCGACCGCACGCTCGTAGACGCCTTCCTGGCACACCGAGCGGTCGTGATCCTCGCGGTCGCCGTCGAGATGGATCGTCCAGGCGAAGAAGGGGTTCGGCCGGAACTGCTCGATCTTCTTCTCCAGGAGCAGCGCGTTGGTGCACAGGTAGACGAACTTTTTCCTCGCGACGAGGCCCGCGGCGATCCCGTCGATCTCGTGGTGCAGCAACGGCTCGCCGCCGGCGACGACGACGATCGGTGCGCCGCATTCGTCGGCCGCGCCGAGGCACTCGGCGACGCTGAGGCGCTGGTTCAGGATCGGGTCGGGATAGTCGATCTTGCCGCAGCCGGCACACGCCAGATTGCAGCGGAACAGCGGCTCCAGCATCAGGACGAGCGGATAGCGCTCGACGCCGCGCAGATGGCGGCCGAGGATGTAGGCGCCGACGCGGAGCTTCTGGTTCAGCGGGATGGCCACGGCAAATCCTCGTCAATCGGGCTTTCGGCGGGCTCGCCCCGCGGGCTGTCGTTGAGCTGGGCCGGCATACGGAAGCGCACATTTTCGGTCACGCCGGGGAGGACCTCGAGCTCGATATCGGTCGTCTCGCGCAGCTTTTCGACCAGCGCCTCGACCAGCACGTCCGGCGCCGACGCACCGGCGGTGATGCCGACTGAGCCTGCGTCCTTCAACCAGCGCGGGTCGAGCGCGTTGGCGTCCTCGATCAGATAGCTCGCCACGCCGCTTTCCGCCGCAATTTCGCGCAGCCGATTCGAATTGGAGCTGTTCGGCGCGCCGACGACGAGCACGACATCGACGAGCTTGGCCAGTTCGCGGGCGGCGCGCTGGCGGTTTTGCGTCGCATAGCAGATGTCTTTGGTGTCGGGCCCGACGATCGATGGAAAGCGCGCCTTGAGCGCTTCGATGACGGCGCGGGTGTCATCGACACTCAGCGTCGTCTGGGTGATGAAGGCGAGCTTGTCGGGATCGGCGACGCGCAGCCGCGCCACCTCCTCGGGGCGCGAGATCAGGTGCACCCGGCCGGTGATGCGGCCCATCGTGCCCTCGATCTCGGGGTGGCCGGCATGCCCGATCAGGATGATCTCGCGTCCCTGATTGGCATAGCGCTGGCCTTCGATGTGCACCTTGGAAACCAGCGGGCACGTAGCATCGATGACCGGCAGCCCGCGCTCCCCGGCGCGCCGCTCGATCTCGCTGGCGACGCCGTGGGCGCTGAAAATCGTCACCGCCCCCGGCGGCACCTCGTCGATCTCGTCGACAAAGCGGGCGCCCTTGGCGCGCAGCCGCTCGACGACATGGCGGTTGTGCACGATCTCGTGGCGGACATAGATCGGCGGCCCGTATTTTTCGAGCGCGCGCTCGACGATCTCGATCGCCCGTTCAACCCCGGCACAAAACCCGCGGGGCTGGGCCAGCACCACTCGCATCCTCGCCTCGTCGGCTGGGTGACGCCGGCCGCGCGAGGCGGTCCGGCCCGGTCGAAAAATATGCCGCCTATCCCTGCCACAAGTCGCGCAGGGCGCGCAATGGCGCGTCGGCCATGCCGACATTTTGCGCCTTGCCGAGGCGTCCGCTTTGCTGTCACTAACGCCCGCCGTGCGGTCCGCTCCGCGGTTGCGGTTCGCCGATCCCTTGGGTTTGGGGGCATCATGCAGCGGTCGCGACGCTTGTTCCAGGCGATGCCGCTGGCCGTCGCCGCCGCAGTTTGCCCGCTATACGATTTCGGTTTATGCCGCGGGGATGTCGTAGAAGCTCGGGTTCGGCGGCGGCGCGGCGCCATGCCGCAGCTCGGCGGCGCGGGTTCGACGGTCCGAGCAGCGGCAGCACGAGGTAGGGACCTTGCCGGAAGCCCCAGGCGTACAATGTCTGTGCGAAATCCCCGGTCTGCGGTTCGCGGCCCGATTTTTTGGCCACATCGAGGAGGCCGCCGACGCCGACGGTGCGGTTGACGACCATACGCCCCATGGCGATGACGGCGCCCTTGGGCCGGCCCTGCAGCACATTCTTGATGGCGATGGCCGGCTCCTTCATGTTGTCGAGGGCGCGTCTGCTTGCATCCCGCCCCATCTCGGGCACCAAGGCGATGTACAGCTTCGTCACCGGTTTCAGCAGGATGCGGTGAAGCAATAGATTGAGGGCGAACGTCTTACGATTGAGCGGTTCCAGCCTCGATAAAGGCGGCGCGGCTTGCGAGATTGCCGGGTGGCGTAGCGCAGCCGGCAAGCAGAGCCGCGACGAGGCAACCGATGGCGCAACGACGCGCCGCGGGGAGTGGCAGCGATTTGCACCGGAAATCGGCAGAATCGGGCGCCGGGGATGAGACCATGCGCAGGCTAGCCGGAGCATCGTCGGCAATTGCGGCGCCGAAGACAACCGCGTTTCACGCCGCCGCGCGATCCGCCGCGGCGCGCCGGGCGATTGCCGCATGAGCGCGCTGAGCGCCGCATTCGTGCTGCTGCTGGCGTCGGCCTATCTGATCGGCGTCACGGCGGCGGCATGGTGCTTCGCCCGACGGCGCATTGTCGCGCCGCTGCACGAACCGGCCTGCGCGCCGCCGGTGTCGGTGCTGAAACCGCTGTACGGCGCCGAGCCAGGCCTCGCCGAGAACCTGCGCTCGTTTGCCGACCAGGACTATCCGGCGTTCCAGCTCGTTCTCGGGATTCGCGACCGCAACGATCCGGCATTGCCGATCGCCCGCGGATTGATCCGCGAGCGGCCCGAGCGCGACATCGTGCTGGTCGTCGATCCGCGCACCGAGGGCAGCAACCTGAAGGTGGCCAATCTCGAAAACATGCTGCCGTCGGCGCGCCACGAGATCATCGTCATCTCGGACAGCGACATGCGGGTGCGGCCGGATTATCTGCGCACCGTCACCGCGCCCTTGGCCGACCCGCGCACCGGGTTGGTGACCTGCCTCTACAAAGGCGTGCCGATCGGCGGCCTGTGGTCGATGCTCGCGGCGCTGTACATCAATTTCGGCTTCCTGCCGGGGGCGCTCGCCGGCGAGGCGCTCGCTGTCGGCGGCGGCTGCTTCGGCGCGACCCTCGCGCTGCGGCGCTGCGTCCTCGATCGCATCGGCGGCTTTGCGCGCCTGCGCAACGAGTTGGCGGATGACCACCGGATGGGAGCCGCGGTGCGGCGCCTTGGCCTCGCCACCGTGTTGTCGGCTTATATCGTCGAAAACCGCGTCTGCGAACCGACCCTGGAGAGTCTGTGGCGGCACGAACTGCGCTGGGCCCGGACCTCGCGGGCGATGGCGCCGGCCCCGTTTGTCGGCTGGGTGATCAGCCATACCGTGGCGCTCAGCGTGCTGGCGGCGATCGGCCTCGGTCTGCCGGCGGCGCCGGGCGTCGTGCTGCCGGCGCTGCTCTTGCGCTGGGCCGCAGCGGCGGCGACCGCGCGCTGGCTCGATCTGCCGCGCCGCGGGTTGTGGCTGCTGCCGGTACGCGATGTCTTGTCGTTTGCGGTATATGTCGCCAGTTTCTGCGGCCGCAGCGTATCATGGCGCAACCACCGGTTTCGCATCGATCCGGGCGGGCGGATCCGCGTCGAAGGGGACAAGCCGGTATGATGAAGACGCTGTTTCTCCATCCGCCGTCGTTTGACGGGTTCGACGGCGGGGCCGGATCGCGCTATCAGGCGCGCCGCGAGATCCGCTCGTTCTGGTATCCGACCTGGCTGGCCCAGCCGGCCGCGCTCATTCCCGACAGCCGCCTCGTCGATGCGCCGCCGGCGCGGCTGCGCCTCGATGACGTGCTGCCGCTCGCCGACGACTTTGAACTGGCGGTATTGCATACCTCGACCCCGTCCTTTGCCGCCGACACCAAGGTTGCCGAGGCGATGAAGGACGCCAACCCGCGCCTCAGGATCGGCCTCGTCGGCGCCAAGGTCGCGGTCGAGCCGGAAGAGAGCCTTGCCGCCTCGCCGGCGATCGATTTCGTCGCCCGCGAGGAGTTCGATTTCACGATCAAGGACGTGGCCGACGGCCGGCGGCTCGACACGATCGACGGCTTGAGCTGGCGCGACGGCGCCGGCCGCATCGTCCACAACCGGGCGCGCGCGCCATTAGAAGACATGGACCGGCTGCCGTTCGTGACCGAGGTCTACAAGCGCGACCTCAAGGTCGAGAACTATTTCATCGGCTATCTGAAGCACCCCTATTTGTCGCTCTATACCGGCCGCGGCTGCCGGTCGAAATGCACGTTCTGTCTGTGGCCGCAGACGGTCGGCGGCCACCGCTACCGGGTGCGCAGCGTCGGCCACGTCATCGACGAGATCCGCTTCGCCCGAAGCTGTTTCCCGCAGGTTCAGGAGTTCTTCTTCGACGACGACACGTTTACCGACGACCGGCCGCGCGCCGAGGCCATAGCCCGGGAACTCGGCCGGCTCGGCGTCACCTGGTCGTGCAACGCCAAGGCCAATGTGCCGCGCCGGACGCTCGACATCATGCGCGACAACGGCCTGAGATTGCTGCTGGTCGGCTATGAGACCGGCAACCAGCAGATCCTCAACAACATCAAGAAGGGCATGCGGATCGACATCGCCCGCCGCTTCACCAAGGATTGCCACGAACTCGGCATCATGGTCCACGGCACGTTCATCCTCGGGCTGCCCGGCGAGACCCGAGAGACGATCGAGGAAACGATCCGCTTCGCCGCCGAGATCGACCCGCACACGATCCAGGTGTCGCTTGCGGCGCCCTATCCCGGCACCGAGCTCTATCGCCAGGCGGTCGGCGAAGGCTGGCTCGACCTCGCGCATGCCGAATTGATCGACGACAAGGGCGTGCAGATCGCGCCCTTGCACTATCCGCATCTCAGCCACAGCGAAATCTTCAGCTCGCTCGACACCTTCTACAAGCGCTTCTATTTCCGCCGCCGCAAGATCGCCTCGCTGATCGCCGAGATGCTCCGGAGCCCGCAGATGCTGCGCCGCCGCCTGCGCGAGGGCGTCGAATTCTTTCAGTTCCTGCGCCGGCGCGAGATGGCGGGGTGAGCACCCGCCGCCCGCGGGTCATTGCGAGGAGCGCAGCGACGAAGCAATCTCGATCGGCAGGCCCTTGTGGCTTCGGGATTGCTTCGCTTCGCTCGCAATAACGCGGCTTGGCTGAGCCGCGGATCTCACGGCGCCTCATCGTGTGCGCCGACGATTTCGGCCGCGACCTCGCGATCAACGAGGCGGTCGAGATTGCCCATCGCGGCGGCATCCTGACAACCGCCAGCCTGATGGTCGGGGCGCCGGCGGCGGCCGATGCGGTGGCGCGCGCCCGGCGGCTGCCCGGATTGCGGGTCGGGCTGCATCTCGTGCTGATCGACGGCGCGCCGCTGTCGCCGGCGGCCGAGGTGGCGCCGCTGTTGGGCCGAAACGGCCGGTTTGACGACAACCAGCTGCGCGCCGCGCTGCGCTGGTTCCTGTGGCCCGGCATGCGGCGGCATCTTGCGGCCGAGATCGAGGCGCAGTTCGCGGCCTTCGCCGCGACCGGCCTCGTCCTCGATCATGTCAACGCCCACCAGCACATGCATGTGCACCCAACGGTCGCGCGGCTCGTCGTCGACATCGGCCGCCGCTACGGCCTGCGGGCGGTGCGGCTGCCATACGAGCCGGCCCGCGTGCTGCGCCGCGCGTTCCCAGCCGAGCGGCATCACATCCCGAATTTTAGCCCGGCCGTCGCTGCGCTGCGCCGCCGCCTGCGGCATGCCGGGCTGGCCAGCAACGATTATGTCTTCGGGCTGGCATGGAGCGGCGGGATGACCGAAGAACGCCTGCTCGGCCTCTTGCCGCACCTGCCGCCGGGCACCAGCGAGATCTATTGCCATCCGGCGACCCGGGCGAGCCGCGACCTCGTCGCCTTGATGCCCGGCTATCGCCCTGTCGACGAACTCGGCGCGCTGCTCTCCACCCGGGTCCGCGCGCGGCTCGGCGAACTCGGCATCAGTCTCGTCGGCTACCGGGATCTGGCGCCATCTCGCTGACGGCCCGCGGCGGCCCGATCCGGCTGTGGCGCGGCTGCGGACGCGGCACGGCGCGCGCCGCCTGTCGGGCCGGCCCAAGCAGCGCCGGCAGGACGAACAACGTGCAGAACAGCGTGCAGACGAGCGACAGCGTCAGCAATTCGCCCATGTCGGCGGTGCCGGGATCGGGCGACAGCGCCAGGCTGCCGAACGCGGCTATCGTCGTCAGCGCGCTGAACACGATGGCGCGCGCCGTGCTCGACTGCAGATGCCGGCTCTGCCCGGCGCGCCAGTTCATGACGAAATAGATGTCGAACGCGACGCCGATCCCGAGCAAGAGCGGCAGCGCGAGGATGTTGGCGTAATTGAGCTTGATGCCGATCGCGACGGCGATCGCAAGCGTCAGCATCGCGGCGAGCAGCAACGGCGCGATGACGAGCAGCACGTCGCGCAGCCGCCGCAATACGACGAGCAACAGCACCGCGATCGCCGCGACCGCGATAATCCCGGCCTCGACAAAGGACGAACTGATCAGCCGGCCGGCTTCCTGGATCGTGACCGGCGTCCCGGTCGCGTCGGGCGCCACCCGCCGCACCGCCGCGACAAAGCGGGAGAGCACGGCGGGGTCGCGCGCATCGCCCTGCGGAAACACCTCGACGCGGGCGCGGCCGTCGGGCGCGATCCAGCCGTCGCGCAGTGCGGGCGGCAGGCTCGCCAGCGTCACCGGCTTTGCGTCGATCAACCCGCGCAGCATCGCGAGGCGCCGGTCGAGGCCGGCCAGCAGCGTCCGCCGCAGCAGCGGAACGCTCGCGGGACCGCGCGCCAGCGCCGCGTCGAGCGCGGCGTCCAGTCGCGCCGCCGGGCTGCGCGGTCCGTCGCGCGCGGCCAGCGGGCCGAGGGCGGCGCGGCAGGCGGCGATCGAGGCCATGATTTCGGCGTCGCCCGGCGGCGGCAATGTCGTCGGCGGCGACAGCGTCGGGCCGAGCAGCAGCGTCAGATCGCCGATGATCGCCAGCTTTTGTCGCTGGTCCTGCGGGATGAAACTGGCAGCGGTGATCACCTGGGCAACCTGCGGCAGTTTGTCGAAGCGGCGGGCGAGCGCTTCGGCGGCGGCGAGCGACGGCGCCAGCACCTCGGCGGTGTAGGGCGTCTCGAGCGGGTCCTTCATCAGCTCGCGCGCAACCTCGACGGCTTCGCTCTTGGGGTTCTTCAGGTCGAGCGGGTCAACATCGAACGACACGCGCGGCAGCAGCGCGGCACAAGCCAAGGCCAGGATCACGGCGGCGCCCAGCACCCAGCTCCGCCGCTCCAACAGAAAACGGTCGAGCGGCGCGGCGCGGCGAAAGCCGATCGGCTCCGGTTCGCCGCGCGGCCCGACCAGCGCCAACAGCGCCGGCAGCAGCACGAAGTTGAGCGCGATCGCGGTGATCATGCCGAACCCGGCAATCCAGCCGAGTTCGCGAATCCCGGTGTAGTTCGTCGGCACAAAGGACAGAAAACCGATTGCCGTCGCGCCCGCCGCCAAGAGGAGGGCCGGACCGATCGTCTCCGCCGCGCCGCTGAGCGCCGCGGAGAGCGAGCCTTGCCGGTGCCGCTGGTCGCGATAGCACACGGTGAACTGAATGCTGAAATCGACCGCCAACCCGACGAACAGCACGCCGAACGCGATCGAGATCAGGTTCAACGAGCCGATCGCCAGCGCGGCAAAGCCGGCGGTCAGCGACAGGCCGGCGGCCAAGGTCGCGAGGATCGCGCCCGCCAGCCGTGCCGAGCGCAGCGCCGCGAACAGGATCGCGCACACCAGCACGACCGAGGTGATCGTCGAGGCGGCCGCGCCCTGGCGCAGCGTCGCGAACTCCTCGTCGTCAAGCGCCACCGGCCCCGTCAGGCGCAGCCGCACGCCGTGCTGCGGGTCGATCTGCAATTCGCGGGCGAGCCGGCGCAGCTCCGCTTCGGCGCGGGCGCCGGGCGCGAGCGCGGCAAAATCGAGCACCGGCACGCTCAGGACGAAGTGCCGGAGATCGCCCGCGTCGGGCTTGCGGCCGGTCATCAGCCGCTGCCACGAAACGCCGGCGCTGCGGCCGCCGAGCTCGCCCTCGATCGCCTTGGCAATCGCCGCCAGCATGGGATTGAGGCGGCCGACCGCGCCCTTGTCCCTATCGGCATTCTTGACGAACAGCGCCAGCGTCGCAAACAGCCCGCGCAGACTGGGATCGTGCGCCAGGCTGCCGATCAGCGGCTGGGCGGCGATCAGCTCATCCGAGACCTTCTGCAGTTTGGCCGGCGACAGGAACAACAGGCCGTTCTTGTCGAAGAACGGGCCGCCGTCGGGCTCGCGCACATAGCGGAAGAACTGCGGCTCGGCGCGCATGCGTTCGCTCAGCCGGCGCGCCGCGGTGTCCGCGAGATCGGCGGTTTGCCCGTCGATGACGGCGACCAGCAGATTGTTGTTGTCCGGAAACGCCCGGTCGAGCGCGCGCTCGTCCTGGCGCCAGCCGACATTGATCGGCAGCAGGTGCTCGAGGTCGGTGTCGATCGTCAGATGCGTCGCCGCGTACCAGCCGGAGGCAAGCGCCAGCGCGAGGACGGCGAATGCGACCGACGCGGCGTTGCGCTGCGCGAAATCGACGACCGCGGCGACGAGGCGCGCAATCATCGCGTCTCGCCACCGGAGCAGCCGGGCAGTTGCCACCTTGGCGTCAATTGTGTCGAACGGAAACGGCGAATGCCGCGAAATTTCCGGACCCGCGTCATAATTGGGACAAGCTTGGCGCCGAGATTGCACAGAACTTCGCAGGTGAGGAGGGCGCCATGTCCGCACTGTGCTGCCGCTACGAGCCAACCCTCGACGACCTGCTCGACGACGACATCATGGCGCCGGTCCTGCGCAGCGCCGGGTTCGACCTCCAGCGCTTTCGCGCGATGATCGGCGAGACGGCGCGTCGCATCGCGAGCCGCCGGCCGGACCGCACCGCCGACGAAATCGACGAAGACGGCGGGCACCGCTAACCCTGCAACCATGCCGGAAATTCGATCCGCACCCTGAGGCCCGGGCGATTGTCGGCGAGCGACACGCTCGCCTCGTGGCGGCGGGCGACCGCGCGCACGAGGCTGAGGCCGAGCCCGTTGCCCGGTGTGCTGCGGCTCGGTTCGAGGCGGACGAAGCGGTCGAACACCGATTCGCGGTCGGCTTCCGGGATGCCGGGTCCGCGATCGGCGACCTCGATCGCGGCGCGCCCGTTCTGCCGGCCGATCGAAATCGTGATCGGCCCGCCGCCGCCGTATTTGAGGGCATTGTCGACCAGGTTGGCGAGCGCCTGGGACAAGAGATGCCGATCGCCGCGAATCGTTACGCCGATGCCGCCCTCAAACCGCAACCCAAACCCCTCTTCTTCCGCCACCGGCTCGTACAGCTCGACGACGGCGCGCGCGACCTCGCCCAGATCGATCCGCTCGCCGGCGAAACGTCCGGCGCCGGCCTCCGCCTCGGCGATGCTGAGCAGCGCGTTGAATGTGGCGAGAAGCCGGTCGGCCTCGTCGATCGCGGCGCGCACCGCCTCCTCCTGCGCCGCCGCATCGGCCGAGCCGAGCAACGCCAATTCGAGCCGCGCGCGCAGCCGCGCCAGCGGCGTCTTCAGATCGTGCGCAATATTGTCGGTGACCTCGCGCATCGCCGTCATCAGCCGCTCGATCTGGTCGAGCATGCCGTTGAGATTGCCGGCGAGCTGGTCGAATTCGTCGTTGGTGCCGCGGCGCGGCACGCGATGCGACAGGTTGCCGGCAATGACCCGTTCGGCGGTGCGGTTCACCTGCTCGACGCGCCGCAGCATGTTGCGGCTCATCGCCGTGCCGCCGAGGAGGCCGATGCCGAGCGCCAAGAGGCCCGACCACAACAGCGTCGTGCGGATGCGGTCGCGAAACGCCGCCGCGTCGCTGATATCGCGCCCGACGAACAGGCGATACCCGTCGGGGATCGCGAACAGCACGCCGGTTGCCGGGTGCATCAGGGTCTCGCCCTTCGAGCGGATCGCGATGTCGAACGCCACCGGTCCCGGCCGCGCCTGGACGCCGGCCGGCCAACCGCCGATGTTGCCGGCCAGCGGGCGCCCGTTCGGGCTGGTGACGAGATAGAGCATGCCGTCGCCGCGGTCGCCGGCGCTGCGCGCCGCGACGATCTGCACGAGGCCGCTGAGGCCGCGCTGGGCGTACTGCTCAGCCAGCCCGGTGACTTCGGCATTGAGCGTCGCGGCGGTCTGCCGCTCGACAAAATCGGCGCTGGTCCAATAGACGAAAAACAAGACCCCCATCACCGACGCCGCGAAGACGAGAAAATAGAGGGCGGCGAGGCGGAACGCATGGGTGCGCACGAGACGGCGCGCGCCGCCGAACAACGCCGCTGCCCGCCGCCCGGCTTCCGGCGAGCGCCGCGCCGCGGACGCCGCGGCGGCACGGCTGTCGAGATCGGCTGCGCTGTCCGCCATCCTCTCGCGTCACTCGGAAGCGCGCAGGCAATACCCGGCGCCGCGCACCGTTTGCAGCAGCGGGCGGTCGAAATTGCGGTCGATCTTTTGCCTCAGCCGGCTGACATGCACGTCGATGACGTTGGTCTGCGGGTCGAAATGGTAGTCCCACACGTTCTCCAACAGCATCGTCCGGGTCACCACATGGCCGGCGTTGCGCATCAGATATTCCAGGAGTTGGAATTCCCGCGGCAAGAGCTCGATCGTCTTGTCGCCGCGCTTGACCGAGCGGGTCAACAGGTCGAGTTCGAGATCGCCGACCCGCAGCCGCGTGACACTCGGCGCGTCGCCGCCGCGCCGCAGCAATGCCTCAAGGCGCGCCAGGAGCTCGCTGAACGCAAACGGCTTGACCACATAGTCGTCACCGCCCGAGCGCAATCCCTTGACCCGATCGTCGACGCTGCCGAGCGCCGACAGGATCAAGGCCGGCGTGCGGATCTGCGCGCCGCGCAATGCGCCCAACAGCGCCAGCCCGTCCATGCCCGGCAGCATGCGGTCGAGTACGATCGCGTCATAGCTGCCCCCGGTGGCGAGAAACAGCCCGTCGCGCCCGTCACCCGTGTGATCGACCGTATAGCCGCTTTCGCCGAGGCCCTTGACGAGATAGGCCGCGGTCTCGCGATCGTCTTCGATGACCAGAAGCTTCATTGCGCAGGATCGACGCTCGCGTCGCCGTCGGTCTTCAAGTGGTTGCGGGGTATAACGCCCGCAACCCGCACGGCGTGCCGGTCAGCGCGGATCGGGGGGTTTGCGGCGGAACGCCACAGGCGGCCGATGGTGCGGCAACGCCCCCGTGTTTTCGCCTTGACCTGGCTGACGTGAGCAACGATCTATTGCGTACCAAATCAGTCCCAATTGGGATGTCCGATCCCGGCGGTGCGATGATCATCCTGTCGAAGCTGGCCGATTACGGCGTCATTGTCGCGACCCATCTGGCGGCCTATCCCGCCCGACAGGCGACCGCGGCGGCAATCGCCCGCGCCACAAGGCTGCCCCCGGCGACCGTCGCCAAGCTGTTGAAGGCGCTGGCGCATGCCGGGCTTGTCACGGCGACGCGCGGCGCCGCCGGCGGCTACCGGCTGGCGCGACCGGCGTCGCTGATCTCGGTTGCCGAAGTCGTCGCCGCGATCGACGGCGACATCGGCATGACGCAGTGCTCGGTGCATGTCGCCGACTGCGCGCGCACGACCTGGTGCCCGACCCGGCCGCATTGGGCCGCGATCAACCGGGCGGTCGGCGCCGCGCTGTCGGCGGTCTCGCTCGCCGACATGCTGACGCCGCTTGCCTTCGCGCCGCCGGCTGCCGCCGCCGAACTGATGTCGGCCGGCGCCAGCGCCTGATGGACGCAGAAATGACAGCCCCTCTCGACACGCAAACGACGTTGCAGCGCTCGCTCGCGCTCGACGGCTACAAATACGGCTTTGTCACCGACATCGAGTCCGACACCGCGCCGCCCGGCCTCGACGAGGAGACGGTGCGGTTCATCTCGGCGAAGAAGGGCGAGCCGCAATGGCTGCTCGACTGGCGGCTCGCCGCGTTCCGCGCGTGGCGCGAGATGACGCCGCCGGAATGGGCGAGGGTCGCGTTTCCGCCGATCGACTACCAGAGCGCGACCTATTACGCCGCGCCGAGGCAATCGGCGACGCCCAAATCGCTCGACGAGGTCGATCCCGAGTTGCTGCGCACTTACGAGAAGCTCGGCATTCCGCTGCGCGAGCGCGAGGTGTTGGCTGGGGTCGCGGTCGATGCCGTGTTCGACAGCGTCTCGGTCGCGACGACGTTCAAGGAAAAGCTCGGCGAACTCGGCATCATTTTCTGCTCGTTCGGCGAGGCGGTGAAGGAGCACCCCGATCTCGTCCGCCGCTATCTCGGCAGCGTCGTGCCGCCGAACGACAATTTCTATGCGGCCTTGAATTCGGCGGTGTTCAGCGACGGCTCGTTCGCCTACATCCCGCCGGGCGTCAAGTGCCCGATGGAGCTCTCGACCTATTTCCGCATCAATGCGAGGACCAGCGGCCAGTTCGAGCGCACGCTCCTCGTCGCCGACAAGGGCGCCACTGTCAGTTATCTCGAAGGCTGCACCGCGCCGCAGCGCGACGAAAACCAGCTTCATGCCGCGGTCGTCGAGCTCGTCGCGCACGAAGACGCTCAGATCAAGTATTCGACCGTGCAGAACTGGTATCCGGGCGACGCCGAAGGCAAGGGCGGCATCTACAATTTCGTCACGAAGCGCGGCGCCTGCCGCGGCGCGCGGGCGAAGATTTCGTGGACGCAGGTCGAGACCGGCTCGGCGATCACCTGGAAATACCCGAGCTGCATCCTCGAAGGCGACAATTCGGTGGGCGAGTTCTATTCGGTCGCGATCACCAACAATCTGCAGCAGGCCGACACCGGCACCAAGATGATCCATCTCGGCCGCAACACGCGCTCGACCATCGTCTCCAAGGGCATCTCGGCCGGGCGCGGGCAGAACACCTATCGCGGCCTGGTGCGCATCCAGCCCAAGGCGGAGAACGCGCGCAACTACACGCAATGCGATTCCTTGCTGATCGGCCATAAATGCGGCGCGCATACCGTGCCTTACATCGAGGTGCGCAATCCCTCCGCGCGGGTCGAGCACGAGGCGACGACCTCGAAGATCAGCGAGGATCAGATGTTCTATTGCCAGCAACGCGGCCTCTCGCAGGAAGACGCGCTGTCGCTCATCGTCAACGGCTTCTGCAAGGAAGTGCTGAAGGAGCTGCCGATGGAGTTCGCCGTCGAGGCGCAGAAGCTGCTGGCGGTGAGTCTCGAGGGCAGCGTCGGCTGAGCACCGCTTCAATCAGGGAGACGAGCAAGGTGTCGATGCTCGAGATCAGAAATTTGCACGCCCGCATCGCCGATGGACGCGAGATCCTGAACGGCGTCGAGTTGGTCGTCGGCGCTGGCGAGGTGCATGCGATCATGGGGCCGAACGGCTCCGGCAAGAGCACGCTGGCGGGCGTGCTTTCGGGCCGGCCGGGCTATGAAGTGACGGAAGGCAGCGTCCTCTATCAGGGCCAGGACCTGCTGGCGCTCAGCCCCGACGAGCGGGCGCGCGCGGGCGTCTTCCTCGCCTTCCAATATCCGGTCGAGATTCCCGGCGTCAACAACATGTATTTCCTGCGCGCCGCGCTCAATTCGCTGCGCCGGGCGCGCGGCGAGAACGAGCTCGATGCCGGCCAGTTCCTGAAAGCCGTGCGCGCCAAGCTGAAGCTGCTCGAGATCGGCGACGATCTGCTGCAGCGCGCGGTCAATGCCGGCTTCTCCGGCGGCGAGAAGAAGCGCAACGAGATCTTCCAGATGGCGATGCTCGAGCCGAAGCTCGCCATTCTGGACGAGACCGATAGCGGCCTCGACATCGACGCGCTGAAGCTGGTTGCCGGCGGCATCAACAAGCTGCGCGCCCCGGACCGCGCCATGGTGCTGATTACCCATTACCAGCGCCTGCTTGACTATGTCGTGCCCGATCGCGTCCATGTCCTGAGCGGCGGCCGTATCGTCAAATCCGGCGACAAGACGCTCGCGGCGGAGCTCGAGCGGCATGGCTATGCCGCTTACGAGGCGGCGTGAGGCGCGCGATGATCGTCAAAGCCGAGACCGCGCCTTACGTCGAGGCCTTCGCCCAGCGCGACGGCGCGGGCGAGCCGCATTGGCTCGCGGCGCGGCGCGCCGCGGCGCTCGCCAATTTCGGCGACAAGGGCTTCCCGACGCGCCGCCAGGAAGCGTGGCGCTTCACCGACCTCAGGCCCTTGCAGCGCACTGCCTTTCCGCCGGCGAGCGGCGGCGGCTCGGTATCCGCTGCGCTCGAGGCCTATCACTGCGCCTTTGCCACGCACCGGCTGGTGCTGATCGACGGCAAAGTCGCGCCCGCGCTGTCCGATCTCGGCGCGCTGCCCCAAGGCGCCTTTCTCGCGTCGACGACCGAGACGCTCGCCGACGCGCCCGATCTCGTCGCGGCCGCGCTCGAGGAGAGTGATGCGCAAGGCAATCAGCCCTTCGCCTCGCTCAACGCCGCCTTCTTCACCGATGGCTTCGTGTTGGCGCTGGAGCCGGAAACGGTGCTCGATCGCCCGGTCGAGATACTGCATGTCGCCTCGGCAGGCGCGCCACCACGCTCGCACCATCTGCGCAACTTCGTGCGCCTCGGCGCCAACAGCCGCGCCGTGCTTCTCGAGACTTATGCCGGCGCCGGCGCGCATTGGTCCAACACCGTGACCGCGCTCCATCTGCGCGACGGCGCCGCGCTGCATCACGCACGGCTCCAGGACGAGAGCGCCGAAGCCCTGCATTTCGCGGTGAGCCGCGCCCGTCTCGGCCGGCAAGCTCACTATCGCAGCTTCGTCCTCACCCTGGGTGGGCGGCTCTCGCGGCAGGATCTGCTCGTGCGGCTCGACGGCGAGGGCGCCGAGCTCGGGCTCGATGGCGCTTATCTCCTGCGCGGCGAGCAGGAGGCGACGAACGCCACTTTCGTCGATCACGCGGCGCCGGGCTGCACCACGCGCGAGCTGTTCAAGGGCGTCGTCGCCGACCGCGCCCATGGCGTCTTTCTCGGCTCGATCGGGGTCCGCCCCGAGGCGCAGAAGACCGATGCGAATCAGCTCAACAAGAACCTGCTGCTGAGCCGCCGCGCCACCGTCGACACCAAGCCCGAGCTCGAGATTCTCGCCGACGATGTCAAATGCAGCCATGGCGCCACGGTGGGCGATCTCGACGAAGCCGCACTTTTCTATCTCCGCACCCGCGGCATCGCCGAGGGTGAGGCGCGGCGGATGCTGATCGAGGCTTTCGCCGCCGATGCGCTGGAGCGGGTCGAGCCGGCGGCGCTTCGAGCTTATCTTGCGCACCATCTGCAATCCTGGCTTGGCCGGGGCGAGGAGGGCGGTCGATGACGCACATCTCTCCCTTGCGCACGCCCGCTGCGGCATCGTTCGATCCGCGCGCGGTGAAGCGCGACTTTCCGATTTTCGAGCGCCATCCCCGCCTCGTCTTCCTCGACAGCGGAGCCAGCGCGCAGAAGCCGGCGGTGGTGATCGATGGCATCGCCGAGTTCTATCGCAGCGACTACGCCAACATCCATCGCGGGGTCTATCACCTGTCGGCGCGCTCGACCGAGCTCTACGAGGCGGCGCGCGAGCGCGCGCGGCGCTTCCTCAACGCGGGCGATGCGGCCGAGATCGTTTTCGTGCGCGGCGCCACCGAGGCGATCAATCTCGTTGCCAACAGCTGGGGCGCCAGCTTTCTGGCGCCGGGCGATGAGGTAGTGATCACCGAGCTCGAGCACCACGCCAATATCGTGCCCTGGCAGCTCTTGCGCGACCGCGTCGGCTTCACCCTCAAAGTGGCGCCGGTGGACGCGACCGGCGGGCTCGACCTCGCTGCCTTCGAGGCGCTTCTCGGCCGGCGCACGAAGCTGGTCGCGGTCACCCATCTCGCCAATGCCACGGGCGCGTTGCTGCCGGTGGCGGCGATCGTGCGGCTCGCCCATGCCAAGGGCGCCAAGGTACTGATCGATGGCTGCCAGGCGGCGCCGCGTATGCCCGTCGATGTCCGTGCGCTCGATTGCGATTTCTATACCTTCTCCGGCCACAAGACCTATGGGCCGACCGGCATCGGCGTGCTCTATGCCCGGAAGGCGATCCTCGACACGATGCCGCCCTGGCAGGGTGGCGGTGACATGATCCTCAACGTCACCTTCGAGCAGACGACGTTCCAGGATCCGCCGGCGCGGTTCGAAGCCGGCACGCCCGATATTTCCGGCGCGATCGGCCTTGCCGTCGCCCTCGACTATATCGACGGGCTCGGGCGCGAGGCGATCCTCGCGCATGAGATGGCGCTGACGGCCTATGGCGTCGACCGGCTGTCGCGGCTGCCGGGTGTCCATATCGTCGGCGCCGGGCAGCAGCGCTACGCCATCCTGTCCCTCAACGTCGACGGCATCCATCCGCACGACCTTGCCACCATTCTCGATCAGCACCATATCGCCGTACGCGCCGGCCATCATTGCGCACAGCCGCTCGTCGACAAGATCGGGTTCGGCGCCACGACGCGCGCCTCGCTCGGCATCTACAATGACGAAAGCGACATCGACGCGCTTGCCGAGGCCATCGTGGCGGCGCAGAAGATGTTCAAACGGTAAGCCCCATGGATCTTCGCGACCTCTATCAGGACATCATCCTCGATCACGGGCAGCATCCGCGGAATTTCCGCAAGCAGGAGCAGCCGAGCCACTTCGCCAACGGCCATAATCCGCTCTGCGGCGACCGGGTCACGGTCTATGTGACGCTCGACGGCGACCGCATCCGCGATGTGAGCTTTCAGGGCCGCGGCTGCGCCATCTCCCAGGCCTCGGCCTCGCTGATGACCGAGATCCTCAAGGGGAAGACCCTGGCGGAGGCGGAAGCGCTTTTCGCCGGCTTTCGTGCCAAGGTCACCGGCGGCGAGGCGTCGCCGACACCGGCGCCGCTCGAGGATGATATGGAGCGGCTCGAGCCGCTGACCGGGGTCAAATCCTATCCCGCCCGCGTCAAATGCGCGACGCTCGCCTGGCATGCTTTCGAGGCGGCGCTAAAAAACGGCGCCACCGGCGCCACGGTGAAGACGGAGTAGAGGATGCCGGCGCCGGACGACAGAGACCTCTTCGACTTCACGCCGCGCCAAGACGAAGCCGGCGACGAGGTTGCGCGGCCTGAGCCCGATGGCGGCGATCCCGTGCTGCAGGAGCAGGTGCTCGAGGCGCTGAAGACGGTGCGCGATCCCGAGATCCCGGTGAACCTCGTCGATCTCGGCCTCATCTACGAGCTCCTCGTCAACAAGGACGGCACCGTCTATGTCGAGATGACCCTGACGACGCCAGCCTGTCCCGTCGCCGGCGGCCTGCCGGCCCAGGTGCAGGAGGCGATCGCCGCGGTGCCCGGCGTGCAGGATGCCCGCGTCAAGCTGGTCTGGACGCCGCCTTGGACGCGCGACCGGATGAGCGAGGAAGCCAAGCTCGAGCTCGGCCTGCTCTAGGAAAGTTCAGCGCCGCTCAAAGCCGTCGGCGCCGGCCAGGCATGGCGCGCCACGGGCGAGCCTCACGGCCGTACCGTGCGGCGCCGCGGTTTGCTTGATCAGGCATGATGTTCTCTGTCCCCTTCGATGACGCCCACCCAAGCGATGGGGATCGAGCATGGGTTCGTGAACCG
>DATJUL010000028.1:0-2569 GCA_035502295.1 Allostellaceae bacterium
GACCTGGTTCCACGAACTGTCGGTGACCGAGGCGGCGGTGGCGCCCAACTACGACGCGCTGGTGCGCGTCGGCATGCTGAAACCGGCGTTTCCGATCCGCGACATGTTCGAAACGCTGCCGTTCTGAGCGGCGGCCTCACGTCGATGCCGGCAGACGCCGCCTTACCCGATGCCGCGCGGTTGCGCGAGCCGCGGCCGGCGCCGCTGCTCGCGGTCGACGGGCTGCGCAAGCGCTTCGGCGGCGGCGCGGGATTGGAAGTCTTGGCCGGCATCGGATTTGCGGTCGGCGAGGGCGAGTTCGTCTCGATTGTCGGGCCGTCGGGTTGCGGCAAGACGACGCTGCTGTTGACGCTGTCGGGGCTGTTGCGCGCCGACGGCGGCGGCGTGCGGTTCGCCGGCGCCGCGGTGCGGGACGGCACCCCGGCCGGGCTCGCGATCGTCTTTCAGGACTACAGCCGCTCGCTGCTGCCGTGGAAAACCAATCTCGGCAACGTGCTGTTCGGCATGCGCCGGGTCGCGCGCGGGCGCGCCGCCGCCAAGGTCGAGGAGGCGATGAGCCTCTTGGCCGCCGTCGGCCTCGACGGCTTCGAGCGGCATTATCCCTGGCAGGTCTCGGGCGGCATGCAGCAGCGCGTCGCGATCGCCCGCGGCCTCGCCTCGCAATCGCGCCTGCTGCTGCTCGACGAGCCGCTCGCCTCGGTCGACGCGCAGACCCGCGCCGAGATGCAGGACCTGCTGCTCAGCATCGCCGAGCGCTACGGGCAGACCTGCCTCCTCGTCACCCACGACGTTGAAGAGGCCGTCTACATGGGCGACCGCATCGTCGTGCTGTCGGCCCGGCCGACCTCGGTCGTGCGCGAGATCGCCGTCGATCTGCCGCGGCCGCGCGACCAGATCGCGACGCGCGAAAGCGCCGCCTTTCTCGATATCCGCCATGAGGTGCTGGCGCTGATCCGCGCCGAGCGGCGCGGCGCCGGCGCGGCCGGAGCGGCGCGATGATCTGGCTGCGCCGGCTGTTGGCGCTGGCCATCATCCTGGGCGTGTGGCAGACCGTCGTGTGGCTGCATGTCGCGCCGGCGGCCTATCTGCCCGCGCCCGCCGGCGTCGCCGACGCGGTCGTCGCGATGTTCACCTCAGCCGACGACATGCGCGCCGAAGGGCTGACGGTCATGCGCGCGCTCGCCGGCTTTGGCCTGACGGTGCCGCTCGGCATCGCGCTCGGCGCCCTCGGCGCGCTGCTGCCGGCGTTTCAGAAAGCGCTGCGGCCATGGAGCGAATTGCTGCGCCCGACCCCGCCGGCCGCGATCATCCCGATCTCGGTCTTTGCGATCGGCTTTGGCCTCAAGCTCTATCTCTTCACGATCGTGTTCGCCGCGATCTGGCCGGTTTATTTCAATACGGTAGCGGCGTTCTCCGGCACCAGCGAGGTGCTGCTGCGCACCGGCCGCGCCTTCGGCTGCAGCCGCCCGGTGCTGATCGCCACGGTCGTGCTGCCGAGCGCGCTGCCGCAGATCTTCATCGGCATCCGCATCGCCGCCACGGTCAGCCTCATTGTGTCGGTCGTCACCGACATGTTCGCCGGGCAGGACGGGCTCGGCTATCTGTTGTTCGAGCGGGCCTTTGCGCTGCGCATCCCCGACGTGTTCGCGCTGACCATACTGTGCGGCCTCGACGGCATGGCGTTCAACGAGATCGTGCTGCTGCTGCGCCGCCTCGTGATCCCGTGGCATGACCGCATGACGGCGGAGGCGCACGAGGCATGAGGTGGCTGCGCGCCGTCAACTGGTGGGGCGTCCTGTCGATTGCGCTGGTGCTGGCCGGTTGGCAATGCGTCGCCTGGCATTACGCGACCGTGCTGTTTCCCGGGCCGTGGCAGACCCTGCAGGCGATCGCCGCCAATTTCGGCACAATCGTCGTCGAGCTCGGCAACACGCTGCGCCGCGCCTTCACCGCGTTCGGCCTGTCGGTCTTGTTCATGGTGCCGTTCGGCATCGCCTGCGGCCGGCTGCGGCCGCTTGGTCTGATCGTCGATCCGATCCTCGAATTCCTCGTCGCGGTGCCGCCGCCGGCCATCATCCCGATCGCGATGCTGTTCGCCGGGGTCGGCGACAGCGCGAAGATCGCCGTCGTCTGCTATGCGATGCTCCCCAATGGCCTCATCAACACGATCGAGACGGTGCGGCAGGCGCCGCCGATGCTGGAGCGGGTCGGCCGCTCGCTGCGCCTCGGGCGCGTCGAATTGATGGCGCTGATCGATCTGCCGGCGGCGATGCCGGGCATCGTGACCGGGCTGCGGCTCGGGGTCACCGCCTCGCTCCTCGTCACGATCACCGCCGAGATGCTGCTGTCGACCAACGGCATCGGCGCCTTTGTCCAGCGCAGCCAGCAGAGCTTTCAGGTCTCGGCCGGGCTGGCGGGGATCGTCGGGATCGCGATCATGGGGCTTATTGTCAATGTCGGCCTGCGCCAGATCGAACGGCGCCTCTTGTTCTGGCACTACCGCGGCGAATTCGCCGAGGAGTGAAGCCGGCCGCGCGTTAATCTCGGGTCGTGGGGCCCATCCCGGGCC
>DATJUL010000029.1:0-4317 GCA_035502295.1 Allostellaceae bacterium
GCGGATATGCACATCGACGGTGCGGATCTCCAGTTCGGCGTCGTGGCCCCAGACCCGGTCGAGCAGCTGCTCGCGCGAAAACACGCGACCGGGGTTCTGCAGGAAATGCCGGAGCAGGCGAAACTCGGTCGGGCCGAGATGAACCGCCTTGCCGGCACGCGAGACGCGATGGGCGACGAGGTCCATCGCGACATCGGCGTAGCGCAGCACGTTGTCGGCCGGGTCCGGCTGGGCGCGGCGGATCACGGCGCGCAGCCGCGCCACCAGCTCGCTCGGGCTGAACGGCTTCACGACATAATCGTCGGCACCGCTGTCGAGACCGCGGATGCGATCGCCCTCATCGCCCTTCGCGGTCAGCATAATGACCGGCAGGGCCCGCGTTCCCGGGGCGCGGCGCAGCTGGCGGCACACTTCGAGGCCGGAGACCAGCGGCAGCATCCAATCGAGCAGCACCGCGTCGGGCCGCCGTTCGGCGATGCGCAGCAGCGCCTCTTCGCCGTCCGCCGCCTCATCCACGACAAACCCTTCGCGCTCGAGGTTGTAGCGCAGCATCGTCACGAGCGGCGCTTCGTCCTCGACGATCAGGACGAGCGGCTTCATCAATGCGCCTCGACCGCCTCGGGCGGCGGACCGCGGCCGGCTTCGAGGCTGGTCCTGTCGCCTTTCGGCCGCGCCTGCGTCAACGGCGTGCCATGCACCACAAAATATACGTCCTCGGCGATGTTGGTCGCGTGGTCGCCGATTCGTTCGATATTCTTGGCCATGAACAACAGGTGCGTGTAGGTACTGATATTGCGCGGGTCCTCCATCATATAGGTGAGGAATTCGCGAAACAGGCCCGAGTACATTTCGTCGATTTCTTCGTCGCGGTTCCACACGACAATCGCCTTGTCGGCATCGCGTTCGACATAGGCATCGATGACATCCTTGACGAGGATCAGTGCGAGCCGCGCCATGCGCGGGAGCGCGTGGATCGGCGCGATCGGCGGCGACTGCGACAGCACGATCGACCGCTTGGCGACATTGGCGGCGTAGTCGCAGATGCGTTCGAGATCGCTGCCGATCTTCAGCGCCGCGACGATCTCGCGCAGATCGCGCCCCATCGGCTGGCGCAGCGCCAAGAGCCGCACCGCCTGGTTGTCGAGATCGCGCTCCAGCTGATCGACCGTCCGGTCGCCCTCGATGACGCTGGCGGCGAGGTCGCTGTCGCGCTTGACGACCGCCTCCATCGCGGCGGCAATCTGGCCTTCGGCCAGCCCGCCCATCTCGATGATGATCTTGTTGAGGCGGTCGAGCTCTTCATCATAACTTTTGACAACATGTTCCGGCATGGCGGGGCGTCCCGTTTCATCAGCCGAAGCGGCCGGTGATGTAGTCTTCGGTGCGCTTTTCGCGCGGATGGGTGAAGATCGTCTCGGTCTCGTCGAACTCGACGAGTTCGCCAAGATACATGAAGGCGGTATAGTCGGAGCTGCGCGCCGCCTGCTGCATGTTGTGGGTCACGATCGCGATGCAGTAATCGCTCTTCAATTCGTCGATCAGCTCCTCGATGCGCTGGGTCGAGATCGGGTCGAGCGCAGACGCGGGTTCGTCGAGCAGCAGCACCTCCGGCTGCACGGCAACGGCGCGCGCGATGCACAGCCGCTGCTGCTGCCCGCCGGACAGGCCGAGGCCGCTTTGGCGCAATTTATCTTTGACTTCGTCCCACAGCGCCGCGCGGCGCAGCGCCGATTCGATGCGGCCTTCGAGTTCGGATTTCGGCGGGCGTTCGTAGAGCCGGATGCCGAAGGCGATGTTGTCGTAGATCGACATCGGGAACGGCGTCGGTTTCTGGAACACCATGCCGATCTTGGCGCGCAACCGGTTGAGATCGACGCCGGGCGCCAGGATGTTGTCGCCGTCGAGCAACACTTCGCCGGTCGCGCGCAAGCCGGGGTAGAGTTCGTAGATGCGGTTGAGGATGCGCAACAGCGTGGATTTGCCGCAGCCCGACGGGCCGATGAAGGCGGTCACCCGCCGGTCGCGCAGCGTCAGGTTGATGTTCTTCAGCGCGTGGAAATTGCCGTAGTAGAAATTGATGTCGCGGATCTGCACCTTTTCGGGAAAGGCGGCTGCCAGCTTCGGATCGCCGGACGGCGCCTCCGGCGACGGCCGTCCAAGAGCGGGCGATTTGGCGAGGGACGCATTCATCGATCAGACACCTGTGGATTGCGCTCGGATGTCGCCGCCGTCAATGGCGGCCGCGGTCAAACACGAAACGGCAGACGACGTTGACGACCAACACAAAGGTCGTGACAAGAAACGCGGCGGCGTATGCCAAGCGGTGCGCCGCGGCGAACGGCTCGCCGATGAACGTCCAGATGGCATAGGTCAAGTAGCCGATCGGCGACTGCGTCAGCTGCCCGTTCCATAGGTAATTGGACCATCCGGCGGTGTACAGCAGCGGCGCGGTTTCGCCGACCGAAATCGCCAGCGCCAGAAGGATGCCGGTCAGCACCGCCGGCAAGGCCGCCGGCAGACAGATGCGGAAAATCACGCGCTTCTCGTCGCACCCCAGCGCAAATGCCGCTTCGCGCAGATCGCCGGGCACCTGCTGCAGCGCCAATTCGGTCGTGCGGCAAATATAGGGAAGGCAGAGCACCGAGAGGGTGATCGACCCGGCGGCGACCGAAAAACTCCAGCCGAGCCATTCGACCATCGTTACATAGCCGACATACCCCAGCACGATCGACGGCACGCCGACCAGGATGTCGCTCAGCAGGCGGATCGTCGGCGCCCAGAAGCCATGCCGGTATTCCGATACGTAAACGCCGGCGCCGACGCCGAACGGCACAGCGAGCACGAGCGCGCCAACCGACAACACGGCGGTGCCCTCGATCGCGTTCAGCAACCCGCCGCCGGTGCCCTGGGTGATCGTCAGAAACAACTCTGGCGACAGCGCGCCGACGCCGCGGATGAAGACGAGCGCCAGGATCCAGATCATCGCCGCCGACAACAGCGCCAGCGCGAGACCGCTCAGGATCCAGCCGCCGATGCTGTAGATGCGGCGGCGCAGCGGCACGCCCTGCCGCAGCGTCAGCACGATCGGCGTCTGCGCCGGCAGCGCTTCGCTGGCCATCGCCGCCCTCAGATCGTTGCCCGGCGCGCGCCGTGGGCCTCCAGGGCCAGCACGAGGCGCGCCAGGAAGTTGATGATCAGCGACAGCAGCGACAGGATCAGCGCGATCTCGGCGAGCGACTTTACCGCCATGCCGGTCGGGTCCTGCAGGGCGCTGTCGAGTTGCGAGACGATGAACGCGGCCATCGTCGAGATCGGGGCATAGATGTTGCGCGGCAGGTAGTTGAGGGCGTTTCCGCTGACCATCAGCACCGCCATCGTCTCGCCCATCGCGCGGCCGAGCGCGAGGATCGTGGCGCCGATCAGCACGCGGTTGACGCTCGGCAGCACGACCTTCGAGATGACCTCAAACCGCGTTGCGCCGAGCGCCGTCACCGCCTCGCGGATCGCCGCCGGCTGCGCAACCAGCGCGTCGCGCAGCGTCGCGACGATCAGCGGCACGATCATCAGCGCCAACACAAGACCGGAGGTAAACAGGCCGTAGCCGCTGCCGGTCGGCCCGGCAAAAATCGGGATGAACCAGAGGACGGCGGCCAGAAACGGAAACACGTAATGGCCGAGAAACGGGATCACGACGACATAGCCCCACAACCCGAACACGACACTCGGCACCGCGGCCAGCAATTCGACAAAGAGCGACAACCACACCCGCAGTTGTCCCGGCACAGCCTCGGCGAGAAAGACCGCGGCGCCGACGCCGACCGGCACCGCAACCACCAGCGCGATCAGCGTCGACAGCAGCGTGCCGGCGATCAGAAACACGATGCCGTAATGCGCGCCGGGCGCGATCTGCGTGCCCCCGACCATGACGGGGTTGCCATAGAGGTTGCCGAGGTTCCAGGTGTTACTGGCGACAAAGCTGAAGCCGTTGAAGTGGATCGCCGGCCAGGAATAAATCGCCAGAAACAGAACGATCAACAGCAGGCTGGCCGGCAACACCCCGGCCACACCCGCCAGAACGGTTTTGAACCTCATCGCGGCAGATCGCGCGGCGGACCGGTTATCGCCTAGCTTGAGTGTATCTCATGGAGCTGCGCCAAGCTCAGCTTGCGGATCGCTACCGGCAACGGAACAAAGCCGACCGCCTCCATGTATTTCGGCGCGTTGCCGCCTTGCGGGCTGATGCCCCATTCGAGGAAGGCGCGCACCGCCTTGGCGACTTCGGGCGGCGCCTTGGCGGTGTTGACGATCGCGTACTCG
>DATJUL010000030.1:0-33611 GCA_035502295.1 Allostellaceae bacterium
GGGGGCGGCGCGCCGGCGCGCGGCGCGGTCGCTGCTGCGGCGGATTGAGCGGCGCCGCGCTGTCGTCGATGATGCGGAAGATCAGCCGGCCGCCCGGCGCATCCGCCTCGACAAGCACGACCCGGACGCTATCCCCGAGCGCAAAGACGCGGCCGGTGCGGCGGCCGACGAGGCGATGGCGCGCCGCCTCGTGGTCGTAATAGTCGTCGGGCAATGTCGAGATCGGGACGAGGCCGTCGGCGCCGCTGTCGGGCAATGTCGCGAACAGCCCGAACCGCGCGACGCCGGCGATGCGCGCATCGAACGTCCTCCCGATGGCGTCGGTGAGGAGCGCCGCGCGACAGCGGTCGAGCGCGGCGCGTTCGGCGGCGGCGGCGCGCCGCTCGGTCGCCGAGACGTGTTCGGCGACCCTTCCCAGTTCCGTCTCGGCCGGGCGCGCCGGCGCTGCGCCGCCGACCAGCGCGCGATGCACGACGAGATCGGCATAGCGGCGGATCGGCGAGGTAAAATGCGCATAGCGCGGCAGCGCCAGGCCGAAATGGCCGATGTTGTTGGGGCTGTAGGCGGCCTGCGCCTGGGTGCGCAGCACCAGCTCGTTGATGACCGCGGCCTCGGGCGTCGTCGCGGCGCGTTCCAGGAGGCGGTTGAACAGCGCCGGCCGGATCACCTGGCCCTTGGCGAGCGCGAGGCCGGGAAGGCCCGCCGCGGCGAGATAGTCGCGCAACGCCGCGAGCTTTTCCGGGTCGGGCTGATCGTGCACGCGATAAAGGCAGGCGCGCCCGCGCGCCGCCAGCTCCTCGGCCGCCGCGACATTGGCGAGGACCATGAATTCCTCGATGAGCCGGTGACTGGCGAGCCGGGCGCGCGGCACCACCGCGATCGGCCTTCCGTCGCCGGCCAGCACGACGCGGTGCTCGGGCAGGTCGAGATCGAGCGCGCCGCGCCGCTGCCGCCCCCGCGACAGCGCCGCAAAGGCGCCGTAGAGCGCGTCGAGCCGCTCGCCGGCCAGCGGCAAGTCGCCGCTTTTGCCGTCATGTGCCGCCTCCACGGCATCGTAAGTCAGCCGCGCCGCCGAGCGCATGAGGGCGCGCTCGAACCGGTGGCGGCGTTTCCTGCCCGCGGCGTCGATCCACAGATGCGCCGCGAGGCACGGCCGGTCCTCGCCCGGCTTCAGCGAGCACAGATCGTTCGACAACGCCTCGGGCAGCATCGGCACGACGCGATCGGGGAAATAGACCGAATTGCCGCGCCGCATCGCCTCGGTGTCGAGCGCGCTGCCCGGCGACACGTAATGCGCGACATCGGCGATCGCGACGACGATGTGCCAGCCGCCGGGATTGGCCGGGCCGGGGTCGGCCTCGGCCCATACCGCGTCGTCGAAATCGCGTGCGTCGCTGTCGTCGATCGTGACCAGCGCCAGATCGCGCCGATCAGCGCGGCCGGCGAGATCGGCGAGCGGGCGCGCCGCCGCCGCTTCAGCGAGTGCGTCTGCCGGAAATTTCGTTGGGATGTCAAACGCGGCAATGACCATGCGGCTGATTGCGCCCGGTGCGTCGGCCGGGCCGAGCCGTTCGCGGATCTGCACGCCTTTGCCGAACCGGCGCGACGGCAGCGTCTCAGCGACAACCAGTTCCTCGTCGGCCAGTCCGGCGGCATCGCTCGCGAGCACGCGGTATTCGCTGCGGTCGCGGCGATCGGCGGCGACGACGATGCCGCCGTCGCGCGTCGGGTGAAACACGCCGACGACCCGTTCCGCCCGATCGTCGAGGCGGCGGACGATCTCGGCTTCGATGTCGCCGTCCGCGCGGCGATGAAGCCGCGCCAGCGCCCGCTCGCCCGGCGGAAGTTCGTCCTCGGCCGCGCCGGTCAGGCGAAAGCGCGGCCCCTCCTCGGCGCCCACGGGCCGCACCAGCGGACAGCCGTCGGCATCGGCGCCGCATCCTTCCACCGGCACGATCCCGGACAGCGTCGCGCCGGCGACGAACCGGCCGCTGCCGGCGTGCCGGGTCCTTCGATCGGCTGGCGCCAACGCGCGCTCGCTTCGCCCGGGCCGTCAGGGCAGATCGAGGCGCACGGTGACCGCGGCGCTGGCGATGACCGCGCCCTCGCCGCCGGCATCGTCCGGCACGTCGAGGCCGCCCTTGACGACCCGCACCGTGACGGCGCCGTGCGGCAGCGCCGCCGTGACCCGCTCGGCGGCGACACGCTCGGGCCGCTGCACGCCGATCGTGACCTCGACTCGCATCGCGGCCGCATCGATGCCGAGGCTGCGGATCAGCGACAACGAACTGTGGTGGATCGCGTCCTCGACCGCGCGCACCGCCGCTTTCGTGTAATCGCCGCCGTGCAGGTCGTTGCCGGCGCCGAATTCGGTTATGATGCGTTTGAGGCTCATGCCGCATGTCCCTCCGGCAGATCGAGCCGCACGACCGCTGCGGCATGCGCGACGACGCTGGCGCCGGTCCCCTCGTCGTTGGGGATTTCGAGGCCGCCCGCGACGACACTGACCGTGCCGCTGCCGTGCGGCAGGACCGCCAGCACCGCCGCCCGATCGACGAGTTCCGGGCGCGGCACGCCGATCGTCACCTCGACCCGCATCGCGTCCGCCGATTGCCCGAGCGCCGCCGCCGCGGGCAACGAATTGTGCCACAGCGCGTCGCGCAGCGCCCGCACCGCGGCGTTCGTGTAATCGCGGCTGCGGATGCTCGTTCCCATGCCGATCTCCAGCACGATGCGTCTCAGCGCCATCGCCGGCCCTCCTGATCGATCGCCGCGGCTCATCGTCGCCGCAAACGAGTTTAACCCACCCCCGTGCCGGCCGAACAGCGTCACGGGGCATTGCGCTTTCCGCACGGGCCGCATAGATCGGAGAAGCGGCCGATCTCGGGCCGCACTTTTTGTGGCCGGCCCGCGCGCGATGCCCGTCGATTTTCCGCTGCCGCGATCTGTCGCGCCCGCCTCAGCACCGCCCGCCGCCGGCGCAGGGCCGGCCGAATCGTATCGCGAGCGGGTCGCGGCCGGCTTTATCCGCTCCGACCCGGCGCAGCTGCGTGCCGCGCTGCGCCTGCAGCAGTTGTATGAGGAATTGGCCGCCGACCGGCCGAATGCGCGGCATGGCCTGCTGCCCCGCCTGCACCGTGCAGCAGCGCCGGCGCCGCGCGGCCTCTATCTGTGGGGGCCGGTCGGGCGCGGCAAGTCGATGCTGATGGATCTGTTCTTCGCCGCGGCGCCGGTGGCCAAGAAGCGCCGCGTGCATTTCCATGCCTTTATGCTCGACGTGCACGCCCGCATCGAAGCCGAGCGCCGCGTCCGGACGCGCGCGCCCGTTGGCCAGGTCGCCGCCGACCTTGCAACGCAGGCGACCCTCCTCTGCTTCGACGAATTCCAGGTCAACGACATCGCCGATGCGATGATCCTGGAGCGGCTGTTCCGCGCGCTGTTTGCCGCCGGCACGGTCGTCGTCGCGACCTCGAACCGGCCGCCGTCGCTTCTCTACGAGCACGGCTTGCAGCGTGACCGCTTTCTGCCGTTCATCGCTCTCCTGGAAGAGCGACTCGACCTCATGGAGCTCGACAGCGGCCGCGACTACCGGCTGGCGCGGCTCGCCGGCCGCCCTGTCTATCACTGGCCGCTCGATGCGGCAGCCCATCGGGCGCTGGCCGAGACCTTCGCCGAATTGACCGACGGCGCGCCGGCCGCGCCCGAAACGCTGCTCGTGCTCGGCCGCGAGTTCGTCGTGCCGCGGGCGGCGCGCGGCGTCGCGTGGTTTACGTTTGCGGAATTGTGTGACCGGCCGCTCGCCGCCGCCGATTATCTGGCGCTTGCCGAGCGCTATGGGGCGCTCATTGTCGAGGGCATCCCGCGGCTCTCGCCGGAGCGGCGCAACGAGGCGCAGCGCTTCCACATCCTGATCGACGCGCTCTACGAGGCGCGCGCGCTGCTCATCGCCTCGGCGGAGGTGCCGCCCGACGAGATCTACATCGCCGGCGACGGCGCCGGCGAATTCTGCCGCACCACCTCGCGTCTGCACGAGATGCAGAGCGAGGATTACCTTACCAACCGAGGGCCGCCTTTGCCGCCGTGGGCAACCTAACCCATTGTCGCGTTGAAGGCGCCGCCGTCCAACAAGAGGTTCTGGCCGACGATGAAGCCGGCGCTCGCAGCGCATAGAAAGGCGCAGGCAAAGCCGAACTCCGCCGGATCGCCGACCCGGCCCGTCGGGTTGGCGGCCGAGCGTTTTGCCAGGATCTCGTCGAATGAGGTGTTGTCGCGGCGTGCCTCGAACTGCATGTTGGAGCGCAGCCGATCGGTCAGAAACGGCCCCGGCAACAGGTTGTTGATTGTCACGTTGTGCCGCGCGACCTGCCGCGCGAGGCCCGCGACAAAGCCCGTCAGCCCGGCCCGCGCGCCGTTCGACATGCCGAGGATCGCGATCGGCGATTTGACCGAGGACGACGTAATGTTGACGATGCGGCCGAATTTGCGCCGCGCCATGCCGTCAACCGTCGCCTTGATCAGCATGATCGGGGTCAGCATGTTGGCGTTGACCGCCTTCTGCCAATCCTCAAGGCTCCATTCGCGGAAATCGCCGGCCGGCGGGCCGCCGGCGTTGTTGATCAGGATGTCGGGTTCGGGGCAGGCCGCGAGCGTCGCCTGTCTGCCGGCCTCGGTCGTGATGTCGCCGGCGACGGCGATGACGTTGACGCCGCTCTCGCGGCGGATGTCGGCCGCGGTCTCGTTCAGCGTCTCGGCGGTACGGGCGGTGATGACGACATCGACGCCGGCTTTCGCCAGCTGCATCGCGCAGGCCCGCCCCAGCCCTTTGCTGGCGGCGCAGACGATCGCCTTCTTCCCCTTGATGCCCAAATCCAGCATGTCCTCCTCCTCGCGGTTTGGCTCTCCTGCCTGAGCTTATAGCCGAGTTGGCGGCGCGCGGCACTGGTTGCGCTGAGGCGATCGGCGGCGAGGTGCGACGATTTGGCAAGGCTGCCCGGCGTCCGGCGGCGTTGTCGAATGGCGGCCCCTGCGATAGTTTGCGAGCGATTATCAATTGCACAGCATGCCGACGATGCTCCGAATCACCGCTGCCAGCCTGTTTCTGCTGCTGTCGACGATACCGGCCTGGGCGAAGACGCCGCAGATCGCGATCGCGTTGCGCGCTCACCAGTTCGTGCCGGCCGAGGTGACGGCGCCCGCCGGCACCAGGATCGAATTGCGCGTGCACAATGCGCAGAAGATTCCGGCGGAATTCGAGAGTTCGTCGCTGCACCGCGAGCAGGTCGTGACCCCCGGCGCGACGGTTCGCGTTTATGTCGGCCCGCTGTCGGCCGGAAGCTACGAATTTTTCGACGATTTCCATCCCGCGACGCGCGGCCATCTCGTCGTCAAATAGGAGCAAGGGCCGATGCTGCCGACCGCTATCATCGTGTTCCGCGAGGTCCTCGAAGCGGCCTTGATCGTCGGCATCGTCATGGCGGCGGTGCGCGGCGCGCCGCGCCGCGGGCTGTGGGTCGCGGGCGGGATCGCCGCCGGCGTGCTGGGCGCGATCGGGGTGGCCGGATTTGCCGCCGAGATCGCCGCGGCGGCGGCCGGCATGGGGCAATCGCTGTTCGACGCCGCGATCCTGTTTGCCGCCGTGTGCATGCTCGGCTGGCATAATGTATGGATGAGCAGCCACGGCCGCGAATTGGCCGCCCACGCGGCGCAGCTCGGCGACGAGGTGAGGTCGGGCGCGCGGCCCTTATGGGCGATCGCGATCGTCGTCGCGCTGGCGGTGTTGCGCGAGGGGTCGGAGATCGTGCTGTTCCTCTACGGCATTGCGCTGGCCGGGCAGGGCGGCGGCTGGCTCGCGATGGTCATCGGCGGCGCCATCGGGCTGGCGCTCGGCGTCGCGGTCGGCACGGCGCTCTACTGGGGCCTCGTCGCGATCCCGATGCGCCACCTGTTCCGCGTCACGAGCTGGCTCGTGCTGCTGCTCGCGGCGGGGCTCGCCTCGCAGGGCGCGGCGTTCCTGATGCAGGCGAACCTCTTGCCGCCGCTCGGCAACGTCGTGTGGAATACCTCGTTCCTGCTGTCCGACCAGAGCCTTGCCGGACGCTTGCTGCACACGCTGGTCGGCTACACGGCGCAGCCGGCCGGCATCCAGGTCGCATTCTATGGCGCGACGCTCGTCGTCATTGGCGGCCTGATGCGGCTGGTCGGCAACGGCAGCGCGCGGCCGGCTACGAACCGCGTCCCCTCGTCGCCCCGCACTGCCTGACGCGATGACCGGGAAAAGCGCGTTGGCGGACGCGAAGCGGGCGCGGGCCTTGCGATTGCGACGTATTCGCGAAAATATCCCTACTTCGCGACGGCCGATGACCGGGGCGGGATTCGCTGCAGGGTTCGTCGCGGTGATGCTTTACTCTCTTGCCGCCGCCGCACAGTCGGCCTCGATGGCGCCCGCAGATCAATCGGCGCCGAGCACAAGCGCGCCGCCAGAACTCGTTTCGGGCCTGTCTGATCGGAGCCAACCGGCGCCGCCGCTCGATCTGTGGTCCGCCGTGGCACATCGCTCCAATCTGTTGGGCGACATGGGCGGGTTGCGCACGCTGCTCGGCCAATACGGCATGACGCTGAGCCTGACCGAGACGAGCGAGGTGCTCGGCAACCTGACCGGCGGCATCCGTCAGGGCTTCGAGTACGACGGATTGACCACGGCGACGCTGCAACTCGACACGCAGCGCGCGTTCGGCTGGTACGGCGGCACGTTCAACGTCAGCGCGCTGCAGATTCACGGCCGCAATCTCAGCGCCGACAATCTGGGGACGCTGCAGACCTCGAGCGGCATCGAGGCCGACCGCGCCACCCGATTGTGGGAACTGTGGTATCAGCAGAAATTCGCCGACGGCGCGGCCGACATAAAGCTTGGCCAGCAGAGCCTCGACCAGGAATTCATCGTCAGCCAGAACGCGCTGCTGTTCGTCAATACGATGTTCGGCTGGCCCTTGGTGCCGTCGGTCGATCTGCCGGGCGGCGGCCCGGCCTACCCGCTGTCGGCGCTCGGGGTGCGCCTGCGCGGCGAGCCGGCGCCGGGCGTGAGCATCCTGGCCGGCGTCTTCAACGGCAGCCCGTCGCCTGACAACACTATCCCCGATGCGCAGCAGGCCGACGCGTCCGGCACCAGCTTTCCGCTGAACGGCGGCGCGCTGGCCATCGCCGAACTGCAATTCACCTCGCCGGCGCTTGGCGGCATGGTGCCGGCCGGCGAAACGAGGCCGCTGTCCGGCACCTACAAGATCGGGTTCTGGTACGACACCGAGGACTTTGCCGATCTGCGCTACGACAACACCGGCTTGTCGCTGGCCAACCCGGCGAGCACCGGCATCCCGCTGCAACACCATGGCGATTACAGCATTTACGGCGTCGTCGACCAGATGGTATGGCAGTCGAGCGAGGACGACAGCCGCATTCTCAGCCTCTTCGCTCGGGCGATGGGCACGCCGCAGGCCGACCGCAATCTCGTCGATTTCAGCCTCAATGCCGGGCTGACGCTGAAGGACCCGCTGCCCCACCGCCCCGACGACACGTTCGGCGCCGCGCTGGGCTTCGCCCATGTCAGCAGCCAGCAGGCCGGTTACGACGCGGACGTCGCGTCGTTCGATCCCGGCACCTATTCGCCGCCGCAGGGCAGCGAGACGTTCATCGAACTCACCTATCAATATCAGGTGACGCCGTGGTGGCAGTTGCAGCCCGACTTCCAATACGTCTTCAACCCCAGCGGCGGCGTACCGAACCCCAACAACCCGACCAGCAAGATCGGCGACGAGGCGGTCATCGGGCTGCGGACCAACATCACGTTTTGACGATGCCGGTCGCCGCCGCCCTCGATCGGCGGATGCCGCTATGATGCTGCAGGAAAGGATCTGAGTCATGGTCGATGGGTGTCGGTCCGTCTCGGTTGTTGTCGTCCTGGCGGCCTTGGCTGCCGCGACGGCACCGTTTTTTGCGACGCCGTCAGGCGCCGCCGAACCAGGCTTCCTCGAAACCATCCATCGCCATACCACGCTGATCTCGACCGTACCGGGCAACGGCGACCTAAATCCCTACGCTGTCGTCGTCGCCCCGGTGTCGGTCGGCAAGATCCAGAAGGGCGACGTGCTGATCGACAATTTCAACAACATCTCCAACCTCCAGGGTACCGGCACGACGATCGTCGATTACCACCCCGCGAGCCGAAATTCGGCTCTCTTCGCCGCTCTGCCGCGGCAATTGGCGGGCTGCCCCGGCGGCGTCGGGCTGACGACGGCGATGGCGGTGCTGAAGACCGGCTGGGTCATCGTCGGCAGCACGCCGAGCCTCGACGGCACCACGAAGACGCGAGGCCCCGGCTGCCTGATCGTGCTCAATCCCAACGGCGCGGTCGCCGGCACGATCGCCGGCCCGAACATCAACGGGCCGTGGGGCAACATGGCGGTGATCGACAACGGCGCGACCGCGACCCTGTTCATCAGCATGACCGGAACCCTCCCCGGCCCCGACGTCACCGACCCCGCCACCGGCGATCCGCCGGTCATCGACAAGGCGAGCGTGCTGCGGCTCGAACTGGCGATCGCCCCTGGCCGGCCACCGGTCGTCACCGGGCAGACGGTCATCGCGAGCGGGTTTGGCGCGCAGGCCGACAAGGACGCCTTTCTGATCGGGCCGACCGGTCTCGTGCTGGCGCCGGACCGCACCACGCTCTATGTCTCGGATGCGGTCGCCAACCGGATCGTCGCGATTGCGGACGCGCCGACCCGCACCACCAGCGCCGGCACCGGCCGCATCGTGACAAAGGACGGGCTGCTCAAGCGGCCGCTCGCGATGGTCATGGCGCCGGACGGCCATCTGCTGGTGTGCAACGCCAAAAACGGGCAACTCGTCGAAATCGACCCGACGAACGGCAAGCAGCTCTACGCGCAATGGATCGACACCGACCAGGCGCAAACGCCGCCGGGCAACGGCGACCTGTTCGGCATCGCGCTGAAACCCGACGGCAGCGGCTTCTATTATGTCGAAGATGACGTCAACACGCTGATGGAGGCGTCGCGATGAGCCGCCCGTCGCGCCGCGGCTTCCTGGCCGCAACGATGGCGGCGGCCGCCGGCTCCGGTCTTGCCGCGCGGCCGGTTGCCGCCAATGCCGCCCTTCCGCCGCCGATGGGCGACGCCGAGCCGTTCTGGGGCGAGCATCAGGGCGGCATCGCGACGCCGCCGCAGCGCTACACCTATTTTGCCGCATTCGATGTGACCGCCGCGACGCGCGGCGAGGTCGCGGAACTCTTGCACGCGTGGACTGCGGCGGCGGCGCGCATGGCCGCCGGCCAGACCGCGCAGCCGCTCGCCGATCGGCTCGCGCCGGCGGTCGCGCCCGATCGCGGCCGGCGCAAAGGCGACTCCTACGATGCGCCGGATGCGGCCGCGATGGCGGCCGATACCGGCGAGGTGCTCGGCATGCCGGCCGAGCGGCTGACCGTCACCTTCGGCTTTGGCGCCGGCCTCTTTGCGAAAGACGGCAAGGACCGCTTTGGCTTGGCGGCGCGGCGGCCGGCGGCGCTCGTCGATCTGCCGAAGTTTCCCGGCGAGGAGCTGGTCGCGGCGCATACCGGCGGCGATCTGTCGGTGCAGGCCTGCGCCGACGATGCGCAGGTCGCGTTTCATGCGGTGCGCCAGCTCGCCCGCATCGCCGCCGGCGCCGCCACGATCCGCTGGGCGCAAAGCGGCTTTCGGCCGCACCCGGTCGGGCGGGAAACGCCGCGCAATTTGATGGGCTTCAAGGACGGCACGATCAACCCGGCGGCGGGCGATGCGAAGGTCATGCGAGCGGTCGTCTGGGCCGGCAGCGAAGGGCCGGCGTGGATGCAGGGCGGCAGCTACGTCGTCGCGCGCCGCATTCGCATGGCATTGGAGCATTGGGACCGCGTGCAGGTCGCGTTCCAGGAACAGACCTTCGGGCGCCATAAATATTCCGGCGCGCCGCTCGGCGGCAAGAACGAGACCGATCCGCCGAACCTCGCCGCAAAGGATAAGGACGGCAATTTCATCATCGCGGAGAACGCCCATGTTCGCCTCGCCGCCGCCGCGACGAACGACGGCGCGCAAATTCTGCGCCGGCCTTATTCCTACAATAACGGCGTCGATTTCGTCGCCGAGCGGTGGCCGCCGTGGCATCAAGGCCTCGAATACGACGCCGGCCTCCTGTTCATCTGCTATCAGCGCGACCCGCGCAGCGGCTTTATCAGGATTTTCGAGCGGCTGGCAAAATTCGACATGATGAACCAGTTCACGACGCATGTCGGCGGCGGGCTGTTTGCCTGTCCCGGCGGCGCGGCGGCGGGCGGGTTCATCGGCCAGCGCCTGTTCGAGCGCAGCTGAGTGCGCTTGGCCGGCCGCTGTCTGCCGGCGATGGCGGCGGCGCTCGTCGCCGCGCTTGCCGGCGGCACGGCCGCGGCAGCCCCTGTCGTCGCGACGGCGGCGACGATCCGCGATTTCATGATCCAGAACGTCTGCCTCGATGCGGCAGGACGGGTGCTGGTCGGGGTCAGCCCGATCGACGGCGACCCGGCCTGCGTCGCCGAGCGCGACCTGCGGCCCGGCGAAAAGCTGCCGTATCATAAGCAGGACCAGCCGTCGCCCTTCGACCGCCTGTCGGCGCCGGGCGGCTACCAGCGGCACGATTCCGTTCCCGTCGCCACCGCCGGGCTCGGCACGGTCGTCGAGGATTCGTTCGATTTCGGCGCCGGCGCCGGGCGGCGCTTCGGCGTCTTCGATCGGGGCAGCGACGGCGGCGACATCGTCGTTCTGTCGCCCGACGCGGCGTCGATCGGCGCGACCCGCGACGCCGGCGGGTTCAAGTTGTGGGTCGGCCGCTGCCGCGGCAGGGTCACCGCCGCCGCGCTGCGCCATTCCTGGCTCGTTGCCACATATGATGCGGTTCATGCCGCGCCGCTGGCCGGCCATGCGACGGCCTGGCTCAATGCCACTAGAGCCGTGCGGTCTTCCGTCTGCCCGGCGCGTTTCAACCCGGCCTATACGCGTTGGCGGGTCGCGCCGTTCCGCTATCGCGCGGCGCCCGGCCAGGGTCCGCCGGTCACGCTGACAACGTTGATTTCCGAGCATTACGGCGGCGCCGACCCGGCCACCGCCGATCATGTCGAGCGCTTCTATTTCACCCGCCGCCTCGGCAGCACCCGCTGGGAGCGCTGGCAGAACGCCGACGGCGACGCCGCGGTCAGCGCCGCCTGGGTCAGGCGGCGGGCGGCGTGGTTCGCCGCGACGGGCCGGTGCAGCAGGGCGCCGCCGCCCCAGGGCGCCCCGATGCTGATGATCGATTGCCGCGAATGGACGCATATCGTGCCGCCGGCCGATCCGAAGGGCGATCCGCCCGGCTTTTTCCTCGACGCGATCCGCGCCCGCCCGGATATGCCGGCGTTTTTCGCGCCGCCGCAGCGCCATTGACAGCGGCGGCGCCGATCGCAAATCCTCGCAACGGGTTCATGACGAGGCCCCCATGCGGCTGACTGACGAACAGCGTCTGTTGCGCGACACCGCGCGGGCCTTCGCCCAGAAGGAATTGGCGCCGCATGCGGCGGCATGGGACCGCGAGGCGCGTTTCCCAAAAGAGGCGCTCGCGGAACTCGGCCGGCTCGGCTTTATGGGCATGCTGGTGCCGGCGGAATACGGCGGCGCCGGCGCCGACCATGTCTCTTACGCGCTGGCGATGGAGGAGATCGCCGCCGGGGACGGCGCGACATCGACGATCCTGTCGGTTAACGCGCTCTGCTGCGGCGCGCTGTTGCAATATGGCAGCGAGGATCAGAAGCGGCGGTTTCTCGCGCCGCTCGCGGCCGGCGAAAAACTCGCCGCGTTCTGTCTCACCGAGCCGCAGGCCGGCTCCGACGCCGCGGCGATCAAGACGCGGGCCCGCCGCCACGGCAACCGCTGGGTATTGTCGGGCACGAAACAGTTCATCACGTCGGGCGCGACCGCGCAACTCGCGCTGGTCTTCGCGGTCACCGATCCCGCTGCCGGGCGGCGCGGCATCAGCGCCTTTATCGTGCCGACCGATATGCCCGGCTACCGTGTCGCGCGGCTCGAAAAAAAGCTCGGCCAGCGCGCCTCCGACACCGCGCAGCTCGTGTTCGACGACATCGACCTGGCGCCCGAAGCGATGCTCGGCGGCGAGGGCGAGGGATACCGGATCGCGCTCGCCAATCT
Source organism: Allostellaceae bacterium (assembly GCA_035502295.1). Classification (GTDB taxonomy): domain Bacteria; phylum Pseudomonadota; class Alphaproteobacteria; order ATCC43930; family CGMCC-115725; genus DATARH01. Next base: position 12,234 of record DATJUL010000030.1, read on the forward strand.
CGAGGTCGGTCGTATCGGGATCGCGGCGCAGGCGGTCGGCATGGCGCGCGCCGCCTACGAAGCGGCTGTCGCCTATGCCAGGGAGCGCGAAGCGTTCGGCGAAAAGCTGATCGCGCATCAGGCGGTCGCGTTCCGCCTCGCCGACATGGCGACGCAGATCGCCGCGGCGCAGGGCCTCGTGCGCGAGGCCGCCGAGCGGCGCGACGCCGGCGAGCCGGCCCTGCAGGCGGCGGCGATGGCGAAATTGTTCGCCTCCGAGATGGCCGAGCGGGTCGCCTCCGACGCCATGCAACTCCACGGCGGCTACGGCTATGTCGAGGGATTTCCGGTCGAACGCATCTGGCGCGACGTGCGCGTCTGCCAGATTTACGAAGGCGCCAGCGACATCCAGCGCCTGCTGATCGCCCGCGAAATCGCCCGCCAGTAGCGGCGCCCGCGTTCGCGGCGGAACCCGGGTCAGGCCGCGCCTCGGCCTGACGCTCCGGCCGGCGCCGGCAGCGCTGGTCTGCACTCAGGCATCGGCCCATGCCTCTTTCAGTTGGGACCGAAAGGGCGGGGCGCCGGTTTCGACGCGCCGGGTGATGATCTTTTACCGCTCAACGTGCTCAAGCGTTCTAGGTTAATGTCCGTTTCCGTCATGCCAGCGCAAGAGGGCATCCTGGGCGCGTGGCGACGCGCCGGCTTCTGGACCTCCGCTTCGCGGGGGTGACGATGGTGGATGGATAGGGGGAATGGGGGATGGCGACGATCAACGGCGGCTGCCTGTGCGGCGCGGTGCGCTACACGGCCGAGGCCGAGGCGCCGAGCGCGACGGTATGCCATTGCCGCGACTGCCAGAAATTCACCGGCGCCGCGTTTGCCGCGCTGGTGATGGTCCCCAAGGAGGCGCTGACGCTCACCGGCTCGCTGAAGACATTCAGCAGCCTCGGCGGCAGCGGCCGGCCGATCCTGCGGCATTTCTGCCCGGAATGCGGCTCGTCGATCGCCGAGGAACCGGGGACGCGGCCCGGCATGGTCATCCTCAACATCGGCACGTTCGACGATCCCGCCGTCGCGATGCCGGGGCGGGAGATTTTCCGCGACGATGCGCTGCCCTGGGTGCATATCGAGGGCGACATGCCGCGCTTCGCCAAGCGGCCGGGCTGACAGGAGGTTTTTCACCACGGAGGCACGGAGGTCACGGAGAGATTATTTTACCCAGTGGCCGCGAAGGCCAAGGACACGATGGCGCTCCGACTCTTCGCGCCCTTCGCGTATCCATTGCGTCCTCGGCGTTACCTAAAACCTCCGCGCCCTCCGTGTCTCCGTGGTAAAGTGAGCCACGCTTTTGAAGGAAAGGAACGGCGATGGCGGAAATTCTCGGGCTCGGCTGCACCCATTGGCCGACCCTGTGCGGCAAGAACGCGACGCTGACCGACGTGTTCAAGCGCGTGCTCAACGCGCCCAACGTCGATCCGCATTACAAGGACCCGGCCAACTGGCCGGCCGAGCTGTTGGCCGAACTCGGCAACGACGACGGCGCGTCCGCCGCCAATCGCTGCGGCGAGCGGTTCGGCAATGATTTCCGCGCGATCCGCAAAATCCTCGACGATTTCAATCCGGATTTCGTGCTGGTGTGGGGCGACGACCAATACGAGAACTTCAAGGAAGACATCGTCCCGCCGTTCTGCATCCTCGGCTACGACGACAAGTTCGACCTGCAGCCGTGGCACAACGGAAACGGCGGCAGGCCCAACCGCTGGGACGAGCCGGGCGACTGGAAACTGCCGGTGAGGGGCCATCGCGAGGCGGCGAAATACATTGCGACCGGCCTCATCGAAAAAGGCATCGACCTCGCTTATGCCTACAAGCCCTTGCACCACCCGATGGCGCACGCGTTTACCAACACATTCCTCTATCTCGATTGGGACCGCAAAGGTTTCCCCTATCCGGTCGTGCCGTTTGCGATCAACTGCTACGGCCGCAACCTGATCAAGGCGCACGGCGCCTTCGGCCACCTGTACGATCCGCAGCAGCCGGAGAGCGAATCGGGCGACCCGCCGTCGCCGCACCCGTGGCGCTGCATGGATGTCGGCGCCGCGATCGCCGAGGTGCTGGCAAGGTCGCCCTACCGGGTCGCGCTGGTTGCCTCGTCATCGTGGTCGCACTGTTTCCTGAGCCCGAAAAACGGCTATCTGTGGCCCGACCACGACGGCGACCGCATCCTGTTCAACGCCGTCGAAAAGGCCGATTACGCGACCTGGCGCAAGCGCTCGCTGGAAGACATGGAATTTTCCGGCCAGCACGAGATGCTGAACTGGATGGCGCTCATGGGCGCGATGGAGGCGCTCGATCGGCCCAAGCCGGTCATCCAGGACTACATGGAGACCTACATCCTCGCCTCGGACAAGTGCTTCCTGTCGTTCCCGGCGTAAGCGGGTCGAGCTGCCGCGGGATCGCTTCGTCCCCGCGGGTCAAGCCCGCGGGTTCTCGCAATGACCGTCATGCGTCATTGCGAGCGCAGCGAAGCAATCCCGGCGTCGGCTACGCCAGCGCCGGGCTGCCGATCTTCCGCCGGGCCGCTGGCGCCTCAAGGCCGAGCGCGCGGGCGAGCGCATCGAGCCGGCGCTGCACGGTCTCGCCGGTGAACAGGCTGCCGGCGGCGGGCAGGTCGAGCAGCAGACTTTCCCGCTCCCGCCGCAGCCGCACCTGGTTCAGCAATTCCAGCGCGCCGCCGGTCAGCGTATAGGCGAGCCGCAGCGCCAGACCCAATCCGCGCGCCGCGGCGGCAGCCGTCGGATCGAGCAGCATCTGGGTTGGCGCCTTGACCGGATCGTCGGTCGCGCCGCCGTAACGGGCGTGCAGCGCCGTGGCGATGAACACCCGCTCTACGTGATCGAGCTGGGCGAGCGGCATCGTCAGGCTGCGCGCGAAGGCGTGGCCGGCGCGGTAATCGGGATGCTCGGTCCAGGCGATGTCGCTGAGCCAGCAGACAGCGAGGTGCAGCCGCCGCCGGTCGGCGTCGAGCTCCGGAAACGCCGGCGCGATCCAGCGCTGCAGGCGCTCGCCGTCGGCGCCGCGCCAGCGGCTCTGGGTTTCGGCGATGCCGATGCACGCGTCGAGCAGCGGGTCGCAGGGCGCCTCGCGCGGCAACAGCCCAAACGCATAGCCCTCGCGCAGACCGAAGGCCGAAAATACGATGCGCTCCGGCCGGCCGGCGGCGATCAGCCGCCGCAGCACGAGGGCGGCGAGCGGCACGACATCAAGCCGCCGGCGGCTGATCGCGGTGATGCGTTCGAGCGAGCGGCGCGACTGGCCGGCAACGATGTCGAGGAATTCCTCCGCCGGGCGGCGCGCGACCGTGTATTCGTGGATGATATGCAGCGGGTATTGCGTCTGCTCCATGTGCAGCCGGGCGATTGCCCGCCAAGCGCCGCCGACCAGGTAGAGGCTGCGGCCGGCGGTTTCACGGACGACCGGCGTATCGGCGAAGGCGCGGTCCACGATTTCGGCCAGCGCCTTCCTGTTGTCGGCAAATTCGGCGAGGCGCAGCGGGCCGAGCGGCAGCGTGACGCCGGCGCCGATCGGGACGGACGCCGCGGCATCGACCCGCACCAATTCGACGCTGCCGCCGCCGAGATCGCCGACGACGCCGTCGGCGGCGCGGATGCCGGCCAGCACCCCGGCCGCCGACAGCCGCGCCTCCTCGTCGCCTTCGACGATGCGCACCGGCAGGCCGCATTCGCGTTCCGCCAGGGCGGCGAAGGCGCGGCCGTCTTCGGCGTCGCGCACCGCCGCGGTCGCGATGATCGCGAGATGATCGACCGAGAGCGCGCGGGCCAACGCGACGAAACGCTGCAGATTGGCGAGCGCCAACTCGACCCCCTCGGGGTTGAGCCGGCCGCTCGCCGAGATGCCGCGGCCGAGCGCGCACATGACCTTTTCATTGAGCAGCGGCAACAGCGTCGCGCCGAGCCGCCCGAACACGACGAGACGCAGCGAGTTGGAGCCGAGATCGACGACCGCGATGCGTTCGAGCGGCGCGGCGGCAATGTTGCGGTCGGGCATCGGCGCGACCCCTTCAGCGCGCCACCAGCTTGGGCTTGCGCCGTTTCAGCGCCGTGCCGCGCCCCGACAGGCTGGGGTTGGTCATAAAATAGGTATGCGCCGAAAAGCCGCCCTCCTCCTCGGCGGCGACGCGCGTATAGCTCGCGTCTGCCGCCAGGTTCCAGCTCTGCAATGTGTCGCGCAGGTTGGCGACCATGATCTCGTCGAGGATTTGGCGGTGCACGGTCGGGTTTTCGATCGGCACCAGCGCCTCGACGCGGAAATCGAAGTTGCGCGGCATCCAGTCGGCCGAGCTGATGAACACGAGCGCCTGGTCGGACGGCAGCCGGTTGCCGTTGCCGAAGCAGACGACGCGGCCGTGTTCGAGGAAACGGCCGACGATGCTTTTCACCCTGATGTTCTCGGAGACGCCCGGCACGCCGGGCCTGAGGCAGCAGATGCCGCGGACGACCAGGTCGATCGACACGCCGGCCTGCGAGGCCTTGTAGAGCAGGTCGATGATCGCCGGATCGACCAGCGCGTTGAGCTTGGCCCAGATCTGCGCCGGGCGCCCGGCCTGCGCGTGCGCGATCTCGGCCTCGACCAACTCGACGAGGCGTTGGCGCAGGCTGATCGGCGCGACGGCGATCTTTTCGAGGCTCGCCGGGCGGGCATAGCCGGTCATGAAATTGAACAGCCGCGCCGCATCGCGGCACAGCGCCTCGTCGCAGGTGAAAAACGACAGGTCGGTGTATACCTTGGCCGTATAGGGGTGGTAGTTGCCGGTGCCGAAATGCACGTAGGAGCGCAACTCGCCGCCCTCGCGGCGCACGACGAGCGACACCTTGGCGTGCGTCTTCAGCCGCAGAAAGCCGTAGACGACCTGCACGCCAGCGCGCTCCAGTTCGTGCGCCCAGCGGATGTTGGCTTCTTCGTCAAACCGCGCCTTCAATTCGATCATCGCCGTGACCGACTTGCCGGCCTCGGCCGCCTCGGCCAGTTCCTTGACGATCGGGCTGTCCTCGCTGGTGCGGTAGAGCGTCTGCTTGATCGCGACGACGGCGGGGTCGCGCGCCGCCTGGCGCAGGAACTGCACGACGACATCGAAGCTCTCATAGGGATGATGGACGACGATGTCCTTCTGCCGGATCGCGGCAAAGCAGTCGCCGCCGAAATCGCGGATGCGCTCGGGAAAGCGCGCGATATAGGGGGTGAAGACGAGATCGGGGCGCTCGTCGGCGACAATCAACTGCGCGGTGTCGTCGAGCCCCAGAATGCCCTGGCTGGCGAACACCTCGGAGGGCGCGGCGGCGACATGCTCCGACAGGTAGCGGCGCAGGTCGGCCGGCATGCGGGCATCGACGGCGAGATGGATGACATGCCCGCGGCGGCGCTTCTTGAGCGCCGATTCGAACAGCCGGACGAGGTCTTCCGCCTCCTCTTCGACCTCGACTTCGCTGTCGCGCAATACCCGAAACACCCCCTGCGCGACGACCGCAAACCCCGGGAACAGCCGGTCGAGAAACAGCGCGATCGTCTGCTCGACCGGGAGAAAACGCAGGCGTGAGCCGGGCAGGCGAATAAAGCGATCGACCGAAGCCGGGATCAGGATCAGCGCCTGCAGCCGCACGCCGTCGCCGACGCGCTCCAATTCCAGCGCCAGGCCGAAGCCGCGATTGGCGACGAACGGGAAGGGGTGCGCCGGGTCGAGGGCGAGGGGCGTCAATACCGGGAACAAATCGGCCATGAAATGCCGTTCGAGCCAGGCGCGGTCGCCCGGTTCGAGATCGGTCGGGTCGATGACCGCGATGCCCTCGGCGGTCAACAGGTCGCGCAAGCCAAGCCAACTCGCCTGCTGCGCCTCCATCAACGCGCCGGCGCGCTCATGGATCGCCTCCAATTGCTGCGCCGGCGTCAGCCCGTCCTGGCTCGGGCTGGTGATGCCGGCGTCATATTGGCCTTTCAGCCCGGCGACGCGGACCATGTAGAATTCGTCGAGGTTGTTCGCCGAGATCGACACAAAGCGCAGCCGCTCCAAGAGCGGATGGCGATGGTTGTCGGCCTCGGCCAATACCCGCTCGTTGAACGCCAGCCACGACAGTTCGCGGTTGATGAAGCGCGCCGGCGAGGGCGCGTCGCCCGGCCGGATGTCGACGATTTGCGCTGTTGTCGTCACCAAGGCCCTCCCCGCCCCAACGCATGGGGGCGCCGCGCCCGATTCTACCGATTGGCGAGGCCGCTGTCATGCGCCGCGCCGGTCTCGGCATGGAAGCGGACGCGGCATGCGGGCCGCTCCCATCGCCGCTCCTGCCGCTTGCTCGCTGCAACCTGCAGATGTGCGCTTGCCGGCTCCCGCCTGCTTCTGCTGGGAAGCAGCAGGCGGTTTCGCGCTGAAATTGTGCAGCAGGCCTGCCTGCGGCATCGCGCAACCCACCGGCCACAGCACCCGCGCCAGCCTCCTTTCGCCGAGTCCCGAAGTCGCAAGCCATACCACGCGAATATGGCGAAATTAGCGGCACCGATCCCCCGGCGGTCCACGCAGGCGGCGGGGTAATGACCGCAAAACTGGTTTGGTGGATGTCGAGAATTGCGACACTCGTCGCGATTCGCCCGTGGCGCACCGCCCGGCCGCGGCGAGGTTCCGCGGTCGGGCGCGAAACGCAAGCCGGCGCGCCAATCTCACCGGTCGGCGGCGGCGGCGAAGCAATGTTATCGCATTTGTAATATCCTCCGGGTAGCTGGCGGCAGGGCAGGCCCCGCCGGCTTGCGGGTTTGGGGGAAACAGCATGCGCATCTGGCTTGGGGCCGCGGCGCTCGTGCTGGCAACGGCGGGCATAGCAAACGCTCAGACATCGTCAGCCGGATTTTATGTGCGCGGCGACCTCGAAGCGGGCTTCGCACAGAACCTGACCTTTACCGACGTCGACCCCGGCGCGGCAAACTGCGACCTGTGCGGCGCCCGATTGCCCGCGACGATCGGCACTTCCATCATGTTCGGCGGCGGCATCGGATACCGCTTCAGCCCATTATTGCGGGGCGACGTGACGGTCGATGATCTTCCCTCGCTGAGCGTCCACGGGACGACAACCCAGCCCGGCAGCCCGACCGGGACAGCCCCGCTTTCCTTAATTGTTGTCCTGGCCAACGGTTATCTCGACCTGAATGGCCTGTATCCGGGCGCCTTCGGCCGCTTCGAACCATATGTGACGGCGGGTCTCGGCTTCGCGCGCAACGATGTCGGGAATTTTTCCGGCAGCTTCACGGTCGGGCCGCTCGCCGGCGTCACGTTCAGCGAAGTCGGCAGCGTGCAGACAAATTTCGCCTGGGGCGTCGGCGCCGGGGTCGGCTATCCGCTGGCGCCCGATCTGTCGCTGGATATCGGATACAGATACCTGGATGTCGGAGACGTGCGTTCCGGAACGACCGAGACGGTGCTCGGCGTGCTCCAGCCCCCCATCACGGCGTCAAAATCGGGCGATCTCGGCGTCCATACGCTGATCGCCAGCCTGCGCTACGGATTCTGACGCTCGGCCTCTCGCGGCGAGGGTTGATTCGACGCGGCGAGTGCCCATGCTTAGGACGCGCCCTCCCGTCCACCTTGCCGCGGAGCTCCCGATGTTCATCCAGACCGAGCAGACGCCGAACCCGGCCAGCCTGAAGTTCCTGCCCGGCTGCGCCGTCATGGAACGGGGCACCGCGAACTTCCCCGAACGCGGCGCGGCTTCGCGCTCGCCCTTGGCCGAGCGGTTGTTCGAACTGCCCGAGGTCGCCGGCGTCTTTCTCGGCACCGATTTCATCACCGTCACCAAGAGCGACGACAGTGACTGGCACCGCCTGAAGCCGGCGGTGCTGGCCGCGATCATGGAGCATTTCACCGCCGGCCGGCCGGTCGTCATCGGCGCGCCGGAGGCCGCCGAGGCGGACGCCGCCGCGACCGGCGAGGACACCGAAATCGTCGCGCAGATCAAGGAACTGTTGGAAACGCGGGTGCGCCCGGCGGTGGCGATGGACGGCGGCGACATCACGTTCGAGGATTTCGAAGACGGCATCGTTTATCTCCACATGCAGGGATCGTGCTCGGGCTGCCCGAGCTCGACGGCGACGCTGAAGGCCGGTATCGAAAACATGCTGCGCCATTACATTCCGGACGTCGTCGAAGTCCGCGCGGTGTGAGCCTCGCTCCGGCGCTGCTGGCGATCGAGACCGCCGGCGCGGCCTGCTCGGCGGCGGTGGTGCTCGGCGCCGGCGTCGTCGCGGCGGAGCGGCGGTCGCTCCAGCACGGTCACGCCGAAGTGCTGCTGCCGATGATCGAACGGGTCATGGCCGAAGCCGGACTGGCGGCCGGCGACCTCGATATCGTCGCCGCCGCGGTCGGCCCCGGCGGGTTCACCGGCATCCGCGTCGGTCTCGCGGCGGCGCAGGGCATCGCGCTGGCCGCCGGCGCCGGCGGCGTCGGCGTCAGCAGCTTCGAGGCGGTCGCCGCTGTCGTCGCCGACGCCATCTGCAGCGACGATCGCGCGCTGCTGGTGGCGCTCGACAGCCGTCGCGACGATCTCTACGTCCAGCTCTTTGCGCCGGGGTCCTGCGTGCCGCTGGCGCCGGCGCAATCGGTGCTGCCCGCGGCACTCGCCGATTGCGTCGCGGCGATCGCCGGCCGCCGCCCGCTGCGTGTCGCCGGCGATGCCGCCGCCGCGGCGGTGCAGGCCCTCGCGCAGTCCGGCATGGCCGCAGCCCTGAGCGATGCCGCGCCCGACGCCAGCGGCGTCGCGGCGGCGGCGCTCGGCCGGCTGCGCCGCGGCGAGCGGGCAGCGGCGCTGCGCCCGTTCTATCTGCGGCCGCCCGACGTGAGCCTGCCGCGGCAGCCCACCACGGGCTTCCGATGACCTGCACGGTGACCGCGCTGCCGACCGCCGCCGCGACGCCGCTTGCGGACCTGCACTGCGCCTGCTTTCCGGCAGAGCCGTGGGATGCGGCGGCGCTGCAACGGCTGCTCGCGCTGTTCGGCGTGTTCGGCTATCTGGCGTGGCCGGGCGATGCGCCGGCGGGCTTCGCGCTGGCGCGCGATCTTGGCGACGAGGTCGAAATCCTCTCCCTCGGCGTGATGCCGGTCTGCCGCCGGCAGGGGATCGGACGGGCCCTGCTCGACGCGGTCGTGGGCGAAGCGGGCCGGCGGCGGCGCGGCTCGGTGGTGCTCGAAGTCGCCGCCGCCAACGTCGCCGCGCGCCGGCTTTACGCGGGCGCCGGCTTTGTTCAGGTCGGCCGGCGGCCGCGCTATTACCGTCACCGCGAGGGAAGCGACGATGCGCTGATCCTCCGCCGGGCTCTTATTGCACAATGCTCAGGCTTTAATTACATTTGACGACACAGCGAAATTCAGGAACTCCCGATGGAAAACACCGCACAAGACAGCGATTTGCTGGCGCTCACGACGGAAATCGTGGCGGCGCATGTGTCCAACAACACGGTGGCGCTGGGCGATCTGGCGCACCTGATCAATCAAGTCTACAACTCGCTGGCCAATCTCGGGGGCGCCCCGACGGTGCCCTCGGTCAAGCCGCAGCCGGCGGTCAGCATCAAGAAATCGGTGCTCCCCGACTACCTCATCTGCCTGGAGGACGGCAAGAGGCTGAAGATGCTGAAACGGCATCTGAAGACCGCCTACAACATGTCGCCCGAGGCGTATCGCGAGCGCTGGGGCCTCGCCGCCGATTATCCGATGGTCGCGCCGAACTACGCGCTCCAGCGCAGCCGGCTGGCGAAGGAGATTGGTCTCGGCACGCGCGCGCGGCGCGGCGGCGCGTGACGATCGCCGCCCGCCCTCGCCGCCGGCGGCGGACGCGCCGGGACGAAAGCGGATCGCAGGCATAGGATGAGCGTGCGGGTTCGGCTATGATGGCGGCGGTGACCCCGCCCGGAACGCGAGTCGATGGTCTCTCGCCTCGAGCAGCTGTGTCTCGACAAAGGGTTGAAGATGACCGAGCAGCGTCGAGTCATCGCCCGCGTGCTGTCGGATTCGGCCGATCACCCCGATGTCGAGCAGGTCTACCGGCGGGCGACGGCGATCGACCCGCACATCAGCATCGCCACCGTTTACCGCACCGTGCGGCTGTTTGAAGAGGCGAACATTCTGGCGCGGCACGATTTTGGCGACGGCCGTTCGCGTTATGAGGAGATGCCGAGCGCGCATCACGACCACCTGATCGATCTGCAAAGCGGCCGGGTCGTCGAATTCCGCAACGAGGAAATCGAAAAGCTGCAGGAAATCATTGCCAGCGAACTCGGCTACGACCTGGTCGGGCACCGCCTCGAACTTTATGCCGTGCCGCGCCGCGGCCGGCGGCGGCCGGAGGAATGATGCCGCGGAACCGTCTCGCGTGATCGCCGCAACCGCGAGCGAGCGGCTCGCCGCACGGATGGAACGGACCGGCGCGCTGCCGCAGAGCATCGGTGCCGCCAGCCGCGTCGTCGATATCCACTCCGGCCCGCTCGAGGTGCGGCTCGCCGAAAGCGCCGCCGACGTCGAGGCGGCGCAGGCGCTGCGCTATCGCATCTTCTACGAGATCATGGGAGCGCAGCCGTTGCCCGAGATGGCGAAAGAGCGCCGCGACCGCGACGTATTCGACCATATCTGCGATCACCTCCTCGTGCTCGATCACAGCCGCGGCAGCGGCGTCGCCGAGACCGTCGTGGGAACCTATCGGCTGATCCGGCGCGCCGCGGCGGCGCGGCACGGCGCATTCTATTCGGCCGCCGAATTCGATATCGCGCGGCTCATCGCGTATCCCGGCGAAATCCTCGAACTCGGGCGCTCGTGCGTCGATGCCGGCTATCGCGCCCGCCCGGTCATGCAGCTGCTGTGGAGCGGCATCGCCGCCTATGTCTTTCATTTCGACATCGCGCTGATGTTCGGCTGCGCCAGCCTGCCCGGCACCGATCCCGACGCACTGGCGGCGCCGCTGTCCTATCTCTACTACCATCATCTGGCGCCGCCGGCGCTCCGGGCGCGGGCGCTGCGCGAGCGCTTTGTCGATATGCGCCGGCGCGATGCCGCGGCGATCGACCCCAACCGCACGCTCGCCGCCCTGCCGCCGCTGATCAAAGGCTATCTGCGGCTCGGCGGCTTCGTCGGCGATGGCGCGGTCATCGACGACCAATTCAACACCACCGATGTCTGCATCGTCGTCAAGACCGATCTCGTCAGCGAGAAGTATTCGCGACATTACGAGCGGCAATCGAAGGAGACATGGGCAGCATAGAGCGCATGGGTTCGCCGCTGCTGCGGCTGCAGCGGCTGGCGGCTTATCTGATGTGGACCGTCCCGCTGATGCCGGTACAGGCGCTCGGCCTGTTGCTGCGCCGCCGGTGGACGGCGACCTTCCCGCGCTTTTATCACCGGCAATGCTGTCGCATCCTGGGCCTCAAGGTGCGGCAGATCGGCCGGCCGACGGCCGACCGTCCGGTGCTGTTCGCCGCCAATCACGTCTCCTATCTCGACATCACGGCGTTCGGCTCGCTGCTGCCGGCCTCGTTCATCGCCAAGAGCGAGGTCGCGCGCTGGCCGCTGTTCGGCTGGCTGGCGCAGTTGCAGCGCTCGGTCTTTGTCGATCGCCGGGTGCGCAGCACGGCACGCCAGCGCGACAGCATCGCCCGCCGCTTGGCCGCGGGCGATGCGCTGATCCTGTTTCCCGAAGGGACGAGCGGCGACGGCAACCGCATCCTGCCGTTCAAGAGCGCGTTGTTCAGCGTTGCCGACGCGGTGCCGGCGGTAACGGTGCAGCCTGTATCGATCGCTTATACGCTGCTCGACGGCATACCGATCGGACGCGCGCTCAGGCCGCTCTTTGCGTGGTACGGCACGATGACGATGGCGCCGCATCTGTGGCGTGTCCTGGGGCTGGGCACGGTCGAGATCGTCGTCGAATTCCACCCGCCGACGACGCTCGCCGGATGCGGTTCGCGCAAGGCGCTGGCGCGCCATTGCGAGGAGCGCGTCGCGGCGGGTCTCGCCGCTGCGCTGGGCGGCCGCCGCGGCGCGGCCGCTGCACCGCCGCCGATCGCGGCGGAACCGGCCGCCGCGGCACTTGGATGACCGGCCGTTGCCGCAGAAATCCGTCCGGCCGCCGTCATTTCGCGAAGCGCGGCGACGAAGCAATCCCCGGGTGTGCATTGCCTGGGCCATCGGGATTGCTGCGCTCCGCTCGCAATGACGTTTGTCTCCAGCCTCAGGTGACGGCATGACAAAACGGCTCTTCATCAAGACCTACGGCTGCCAGATGAACGTTTATGATTCGGCGCGCATGGCCGAACTGCTGGCGCCGCTCGGCTACGAGGCGACGGCGCAGGCGGAGGGCGCCGATCTGGTTCTGCTGAACACCTGCCATATCCGTGAAAAGGCGGCCGAGAAGGTCTATTCCGAATTGGGTGCGCTCCGCCGCCTGAAGCGGGCAGCCGAACGCCGCGGCGGACGCATGCTGATCGCGGTTGCCGGCTGCGTCGCGCAGGCCGAGGGCGAGGAAATCCTGGCGCGGGCGCCGTTCGTCGATCTGGTGTTCGGGCCGCAGAGCTATCACCGGCTGCCCGACATGCTGGCGCGCGCCGCCGCAGCGCCGCTGGTCGACACGGAATTTCCGGCCGAGGCGAAATTCGACCATTTGCCGCAGCGCGCGTCCGGGCGCGGCGTCGCCGCGTTCCTGACCGTGCAGGAAGGCTGCGACAAATTCTGCACGTTCTGCGTCGTGCCGTATACGAGGGGCGCGGAATATTCCCGGCCGGCGGCCGACATTCTCGCCGAGGCGCGGCTTCTCGCGGCGGGAGGCGCGCGCGAGATCACGCTGCTCGGGCAAAACGTCAACGCCTATCACGGCGCCGCGCCCCCAACCGGGCCGCATCGCGGCGGCGAATGGCGGCTCGGCGACTTGATCCGCGCGCTCGCCGCGATCCCCGGTCTCCAGCGCCTGCGCTACACGACCTCGCACCCGCGCGATGTCGATGAGACGCTCGTCGCCGCGCATCGCGAGGTGCCGCAATTGATGCCGTTCCTGCATCTGCCGGTGCAGAGCGGCGCCGACCGCATGCTCGCGGCGATGAACCGCCGGCACACCGCGGCACACTACCGTGCGACGGTCGCCCGCCTGCGCCAGGCGCGCCCCGATCTCGCGCTGTCGTCCGATTTTATCGTCGGCTATCCCGGCGAGACCGAGGACGATTTCCGCGCCACGCTCGCCCTCGCGCGCGACATCGGTTTCGCGCAGGCCTTCTCGTTCAAATACTCGCCGCGCCCCGGCACGCCTGCCGCGACGCTGCCCGAGCAGGTGCCGGAGCCGGTCAAGACCGAGCGGCTCGCCCGCTTGCAGGAACTGCTGCGCGCGCAGCAGCGCGCCTTCAACGCGGCGTGCGTCGGGCGCGTGCTGCCGGTGCTGTTTGAAAAGCCGGGGCGCCATCCGGGGCAGCTGGTCGGCCGCAGCCCCTATCTGCAGAGCGTCCATGCCGAGGCGGCGGCGACACGGATCGGCGACATCGCACCGGTCGTGATCGTCGGCGCCGAGCCGAACAGCCTGGCCGGCGCGATCGTCGAGCGGGAGGCGGCGGCATGAACGAAATACCGCCGGCCATCGAGGCGGCCTACGCCGCGGCCGGGCGCAGCCAGCTCGAATTCGACGACAACCTGCTGCTGCCGGCGCTCTACGGCGAGCGCGACCAGCATTTGGACCACATCGAGCGCCAACTCGGCGTGTCGCTGGTGCCGCGCGGCAACCGGCTGGCGATCGCCGGCCCGGCATCGGCCACCGAAATCGCGCAGACGGCGCTGTCGCGCCTTTACGAGCGGCTGAAGCGCGGGCAGGAGCTCGATCTCGCAGCGATCGACGCGACGCTGCGGCTGGCGCAGGCGGAAAGCGAGGACCGAAGCCTCAGCCTGTGGCGCGACGATGCCGGCTTCCGCACGAAGAAGCGGCGCATCGCGCCGCGCTCGGCGGCGCAGGCGCATTACGTCAAGGCGATGCGCGAGCACGCGCTGGTGTTCGGCCTCGGGCCGGCCGGCACCGGCAAGACCTACCTCGCGGTCGCGGCCGCGATCGACCTGTTGATGGCCGGCAAGGTCGAGCGGGTGATCCTGTCGCGGCCGGCCGTCGAGGCCGGCGAGCGATTGGGCTTTCTGCCGGGCGACCTGCGCGACAAGGTCGATCCCTATCTGCGGCCGATTTTCGACGCGCTCAATGACATGCTGCCGGCCGACCAATTGCAGAAGCGGCTGGGCTCGGGCGAGATCGAGGTGGCGCCGATCGCGTTTATGCGCGGCCGCACGCTGGCGCACGCCTTCGTGATCCTCGATGAGGCGCAGAATACGACGCCGGTGCAGATGAAGATGTTCCTCACCCGGCTCGGCGAAGGCTCGCGCATGGTCGCGACCGGCGATCCGACCCAGACCGATCTGCCCTCGGGCAGCCGCTCGGGCCTTGCCGACGCGCTCGAGGCGCTGCGCAGCCTCGACGACATCGCCGTCGTGCGGTTCACCGAAAAGGATGTCATGCGCCACCCGCTCGTCGCCCGGATCGTCGGCGCCTACGAGGCGCGCGACGCCAAGCTGAACGGGGCTGCCCAGGGCGACGAGGAGCAGAGGTGACGGGCACGCGCGAACAAGCGGATCTGATCGAGGTCTCGGTCCACTGCGATGGCTGGACCGATGCCTGCCCGGAGGGGGCGGCGCTGGCAGCGGGCGCGGCGCGGGCGGCGCTCGGCGCGGCGGCGCAGGGCATCGTCGAGATCGTGCTGACCGATGATGCCGAGCAGCAGGAGCTGAACCGGCGCTGGCGTGGCCGGGACGCGCCGACCAATGTGCTGGCGTTTCCGGTGGGCGATGCGGGGCTTGCGCCGGCGGGGGCGCCCATATTGCTCGGCGACGTTGTGCTGGCGCTCGAGACCGTGGCGCGCGAGGCTGCCGAGCAGCAGAAGCCGCTCGCCGATCATCTGCGCCACCTCGTCGTGCACGGCGTGTTGCATCTCCTGGGGTTCGACCACGAGACCGAGGCCGACGCCGCCATAATGGAGACACGCGAGATCGCGATATTGCGGCGATTGGGGGTGCCAGACCCCTATCGCGATATTATGTGAAGAGAAACCGGACCGCCGATAGCGATGACCGACAGCGAGCCGCCCGGCAGCGACGGCGACCTTCCCGACAATCAGGCTAAAAACGGCAGTGGGTCGCTGACGCGGCTGCGCACCCTGTTGCGCCTGCTGCGCCGCCCGCGCGGGCGGCGCGGCGTGGCCGCGACGCGCGATGCGCTGATCGCCGCGGCCGAACTCGACAGCGAGGCTCCGATCACGCCGCAGGAGCGCTTTCTGATCGGCAACATCCTCGGCGTCCACGCGCGCAGCGCCGCCGATGTCATGGTGCCGCGCGTCGATATCGTCGCCCTCGATGTCGAGCAGCCCTTTTCCGAAGTCGTCAAATGCATGGTCGAGCAGGGCCATTCGCGCGTGCCGGTCTATCGCGAAAGCCTCGACGACGTGATCGGCTTTGTCCATGTCAAGGATGTGTTGGCGCCGGTCGCCGACCGCCGTCCGGCCAAGCTGTCGCGCCTCCTGCGCAAGGTGCTGTTTGTCGCGCCGTCGCTGCCGATCCTCGATCTCTTGGTGCAGATGCGCCAGGCGCGCACCCATATCGCGATGGTGGTGGACGAATTCGGCGGCATCGACGGGTTGGTGACGATCGAGGACCTGATCGAGGAGATCGTCGGCGAGATCGAAGACGAGCACGATGTCGCCGAGCCGCCGACGCTGATCGAGCGGCCCGACGGCAGCATCATCGCCGATGCGCGCATCCCGATCGAGGCGCTCGAGGAGCAGCACGGCATCCGTCTCCGCCTGGTCGGCGAGGAGGAATCGGTCGATACGCTCGGCGGGTTGGTATTCACGCTGGCCGGGCGAGTACCGAAACGCGGCGAGGTCATCGCCCATCCCGACGGCCTCGAATTCGAGGTGCTCGACGCCGATCCGCGGCGGGTGAAGCGGCTGCGCGTCAAGGGCCTGCCGGCAGCGAACGGCGCCAACGGCCACGGAGCGGCCGGTGCCTGAGGGTTCGCTGCTGCGGGCGCCGCCGGGCGCGCGAACGGCGACGCCGCTCTGCCGGGCGGCACAGGAATTGGCGGCGCTTTCGGGATGGCAGCGCTACTTCACGGCGTTTCTGCTCGGCGCGCTGCTCGCCGCCGGGCTGCCGCCGGTTGATATGACGCCGGTCATCTTTGTGGCGTTTCCCGGCCTGTTATGGCTCGACGAAGGCAGTCTCGGCCCCTGGGCCTCGGCACGGCTCGGCTATGCGTTCGGGTTCGGTTTCTTTGTCGCCGGGCTCTATTGGATCGCCGCCGCGCTGTTTGTCGATATCGCTCGGTTCTGGTGGGCGTTGCCGTTTGCCGTCGTCGGGCTGCCGGCGGTTCTGGCGCTTTTTACCGCGACGGCGCTCGGGCTGACGAGCGCCGTCTCCCACCGGCTGCGGCTCTCCGCCGTCGCCCGCGTCGCGCTGTTCGCCGTCGCGTGGAGCGCCGCCGAATGGGCGCGCGGGCATTGGTTCACCGGCTTCCCGTGGAACCTTGTCGGCTATGTCTGGTCGGGAGCGTTTCCCGGCGCCCTCGCCATGCTGCAAACGACCGCGTGGGTCGGGATTTACGGGCTGAGCTTCCTGACCGTGCTCGCCGCCACGCTGCCGGCGCTGCTCGGCACCGCGAGCCTGGCGCCGCTGCCGCAACGGCGCCGCGCCGCGCCGGGCATCGCCGCGGCCTTGTTAATTCTCGTGCCGATGGCGGCCGGCGCGGTGCGGCTCGACCTGTCGCCGACGCGGATGACCGGACTCTGGCTGCGGCTGGTGCAGCCATCGCAGGCGGAGATCATGCACTGGGATCCCGCCGCCGTCGCGGCAGAGCTGCAGCGGCTCATCGACCTGAGCCGCGCCCCGGCGCCGCACAAATTGGCCGCGGTCATATGGCCGGAGGGGGCCGAACCCTATTTTCTCGGCCGCGACCCGCGCCCGCTCGCCGCGATTGCCGCGCTCGCCCCCAAGGGCGGCTATGTCATCACCGGCGCGCTCAGCGCGACGCCGCCGGGCGTCAAGCCGCTGCGCGTGTGGAACAGCATCGTGGCGATCGACGGCAAGGGCGCGATCCGGGCCCGCTACGACAAGGCGCATCTCGTGCCGTTCGGCGAATACGTGCCGTTCCATGAATTCCTGCCGATCGACAAGATCACGCCGGGCGCGATCGACCTCAGCGCCGGGCCGGGACGGCGGACCATTGGCCTGCCCGGCCTGCCGCCGTTTTCGCCGGTCATCTGCTACGAGGCGATCTTTCCCGGCGCGGTCGTCGACGAGGCGGCGCGGCCGCAATGGATCCTCAACGTCACGAATGACGCGTGGTACGGCCGTACGTCCGGCCCCTATCAGCATTTCGCGATCGCCCGCACCCGCGCGATCGAGGAGGGATTGCCGCTCGTCCGCGTCGCCAACAACGGCATCAGCGGCGTCATCGGCCCGACCGGCCGCGTCGTTGCGCGCACCGCGCTCGACGACATCACCTACGCCGATGTGCCGTTGCCGGCTGCCCTCGGCGCGACGCCCTACGAGAAGACCGGCGACTGGACATTCCTCGCGATGCTGGCGGTGGGTCTTGTGCCGGCGGCGGTGCGGCGCGACCGCTGAGCCGGCCAGGCATTATCGCGAATCGGCGGACGCAGCACCAATCGACGGTTGCACATTGCGATTGACGACATACAACCGTATGCGATATGACAACCGCGAGACTTCCGGCGCGGGCGTTCATGGCAATATCACGGACCTTTGGCCGGCTGGGCCGCAACAAACCGTTTGGGCCCGACCCGGTGGATGTGCTGGTCGGGTCCCGCGTTCGGTTGCGCCGGACGATGCTCGGTCTCAGCCAGGAACGGCTGGCCGAGAAGATCGGCCTGACGTTTCAGCAGGTGCAGAAATACGAGCGCGGCACCAACCGCGTCAGCGCCAGCCGGCTGTATCATTTGAGCCGGCTGCTCGATGTGCCGGTGCGGTTTTTTTTCGATGAAACGGATCCGGTTCGCGCCCCGGCGATCGCCGGCGGCTTTGCCGAGCCGCCGGCAGAGGCCTACCAATCCGATCCCCTGCGCAATCCGGAGACAAGCGAACTGATTGAAGCGTTTTTTGAGATCGCCGATCCGGCGGTGCGGCAGCGTCTGTTTCATTTGGCCAAGGCGCTGGCGGCAGAGCCGGAGGAAGCGGACGACGGTGCGGCACGGTCGCCGCGACCGCGGCGGCGCCGGCAACATCGCACTTGACGCTGGCGCGATCCGCATCGAGAAGTGCGGTGGCGGCGAAGCATGGTCGGCGCGGGTTACCGTCCCGTCCCGGTCGCTTCGACCGATGATCCGCCGCCGCGCCGTTGTGGGAGATTGAACGTTGCCGCAGCACGATTTTGTTTTCACCAGCGAATCCGTCTCCGAAGGCCACCCGGACAAAGTGTGCGACCGCATTTCGGACGCCATCGTCGATACGTTCCTGGCGGCCGAGCCGCAGTCCCGTTGCGGCGTCGAGGCGCTGGCGACGACCAACCACATCGTGCTGGCGGGCGAGGTCAGAGGGCCGGCGGCGTGGCACGACCGCGACGAGCTGGCGGCAAATACGAAGGATATGCTGATCGAGGTGGCGCGCCATGCGGTGCGCGACATCGGCTACGAGCAGGAAGGCTTTCACTGGCACCGCGCCGAGGTTGACTGCCTGATCCACGGCCAATCGACCGACATCGCGCTCGGCGTCGATGCGTCCGGCAACAAGGATGAAGGCGCCGGCGACCAGGGCATGATGTTTGGCTATGCCTGCAACGACACCGCCGAATTGATGCCGGCGCCGATCTACTACGCCCATGCCATCCTGCATTCGCTGGCCGAGGCGCGCCACTCGGGCGCGGCGCCGCTGCTCGGCCCCGATGCCAAGAGCCAGGTGACGCTGCAATACATCGCCGGCAAGCCGGTGCGGGCGATGGCCGTCTTGATCTCGACGCAGCACGCGGCGTCGATCGGCCAGGACGAGGTGCGCGACATCGTGCGGCCGCATGTCGTCAACGTCCTGCCCGAGGGCTGGATGTGCGACGAACAACATTTCTACATCAACCCGACCGGGCGGTTCGTGATCGGCGGCCCGGACGGCGATTGCGGCCTCACGGGCCGCAAGATCATCGTCGATACCTACGGCGGCGCGGCGCCGCACGGCGGCGGCGCGTTTTCCGGCAAGGATCCGAGCAAGGTCGACCGCTCGGCCGCCTATGCCGCGCGTTATCTGGCAAAGAACATCGTTGCCGCCGGCCTCGCCGACCGCTGCACGATCCAGCTCGCCTACGGCATCGGCATGTCGAAGCCGATCTCGGTCTATGTCGAAACCGGCGGCACCGGCCGCGTCGACGAGACGAAATTGTCGAACGTCCTGCAGGAGCTGATGGATCTTTCTCCGCGCGGCATTCGCACCCATCTGGAGCTCAACCGGCCGATCTACGCGCGCACCGCCGCATACGGCCATTTCGGCCGGGCGCCCGAGCCCGATGGCGGCTTTTCCTGGGAGCGGGTTGACCTCGTCGATCAACTCCGCCGCGCGTTTTAGCGCAGGCGGCGCGGCGCGGCCGAAAGGAGGCGCGAGTGCTCGAAGGCCGGCGCATCCTGTTGATCATCGCGGGCGGCATCGCCGCCTACAAGAGCCTCGAACTGATCCGCCGGCTGCGCGACCGGGGCGTGCGGGTGCGCTGCATCATGACGCGGGCGGCGCACCAGTTCGTGACCCCGCTCGCGGTTGCCGCGCTCAGCGAGGACAGGGTCTACAGCGACCTGTTTTCGCTGACCGACGAGAGCGAGATGGGCCATATCCGGCTGTCGCGCGAGGCCGATCTGATCGTTGTCGCGCCGGCGACGGCCGATCTGCTCGCGCGCATGGCGGGCGGCCTCGCCGACGATCTCGCAGCGACGGCGTTGCTCGCCTCCGACAAGCCGGTCATGATCGCGCCGGCGATGAATGCGCAGATGTGGGCGCACCCGGCGACCCTGGCCAACCTCGCGACACTGGCGGCGCGCGGCGTGCTGCGGGTCGGGCCCGGCGCCGGCCTCCTGGCGTGCGGCGAAGTGGGCCTCGGGCGCATGGCCGAACCGGCCGAAATCCTCGCGGCGATCGAGCGGTTCTTTGTCGCCGACCCTCGGGTCACGCCCGCGGGCCGCCTCGCCGGGCGGCGTGCGCTGGTCACCAGCGGCCCGACCCGCGAACCGATCGACCCGGTGCGCTACCTGTCGAACCATTCCTCCGGCAAGCAGGGCCACGCGATCGCCGCCGCACTGGCGGCGCTCGGCGCCGACACCGTGCTGGTGTCCGGCCCGACCCAGGAGAAGACGCCGCCCGGCGTCCGGCTCGTTGCGGTCGAAAGCGCGCGCGACATGCTGGCGGCGTGCGAGGCGGCATTGCCGGTCGATGTCGCGGTCATGGCGGCGGCGGTCGCGGACTGGCGGGTCGAGAGCGCCGCGACGCAAAAGCTGAAAAAGCAGGGGGACGGCGCGCCGGTGCTGCGCCTCGTCGAAAACCCCGACATCCTCGCGACGATCGCGCGCCGCCGCAACGACCGGCCGGCGCTCGTCGTCGGCTTTGCCGCCGAAACCGAGAATATCGTCGCCAACGCGCGCGCCAAGCGGGCGCGAAAAGGCTGTGACTGGATCCTGGCGAACGACGTGTCGCCCGGCACCGGCACGTTCGGCGGCGACGACAACCGGGTCCACCTCGTCGATGCCGACGGCGTCGAGGATTGGCCGGTCATGACCAAAACCGAATTGGCCCGCCGCCTCGCCGACCGCATCGCCGCACACCTGCAAGCGTGAACCGTCATTCCCGCGCAAGCGGGACTCCAGGGTAAGGGACGCGGTTGCTCTGGGGCCCGCAGTTCGCCGCTCGGGCTACTCCGCGGACTTGGCCGCGTCGAAATGCGGATAGTCGGTGTCGTCGACGAAGGCGTCGTCGCCCTCGGTCGGCAGGCCTTCGGCGTAGTTGAGCGCGCCCTGGATGTTGTCGCCCCACACCTCGCGCGGCAGTTCGTACAAGACCTCGACGCCGTAGCCGTTGGGGTCGCTGATATATAGGCTGTGCGTCATGCCGTGGTTGACCCGGCGGTGGAACTTGACGCCGTTCTTGCGCAGCCACGCCAATTGCTTCAGCCACGCTTCGCGGCTCGGCATCTGGATCGCGATGTGGTTGATCGCCAGCGGCATGCCGAACATGTCCCAGTTCTCGGGCGGCTTCGGCAGGTCCGGGTTCTCGCACAAGGCGATGTCGTGGTGGTTCATCCGGCCGTC
>DATJUL010000031.1:0-4967 GCA_035502295.1 Allostellaceae bacterium
GAGTTCCGGCGGGATGCCGGCCATCGCCGGCCACCCCATCAGCGCCGCGTCGGCGGCGCGGTGCAGCAGCATCGCCGCGCCCGGCCCCGCCTGCGCGACCGCGCGCGGTGAATCGGCCGGCTCGCCCTCGGCCAACACGACGCCGCCAGCCAACACGATCGCCTCGCGCGCCGCCGCGTCATGGCCGGCCGCCGTCCAGGCGGCCCGCATCTCGCCGACCAGCGCGGCGCCGGCGGCCGCCTCGGCCGCCGTCGCGATCCAGCCGGCGCCGAGCCGCGCCGCGAGTTGCCGCGCCTTGGGACCCGAGGCGGCGAGGTAGAGGCCGATCGGGTCGCGTGTATTGATCAGACCGAGTTCCGGGTTGAGCAGGCGGATCAGGCGCTTTTTGCCTTCGATCTCGGCCTCGACCGTCTCGCCGGCCAAGAGCGCCGTGACCGTGTTGATATAGGTCTCCAGGTCGGCGAGCCTGACCGCGCCCAACCCCATCGCGCGCCGCCCGGTAAAGCCGGTGCCGATCCCGAAATCGATCCGTCCCGGCGCCAATTTGTTCAAGGAAGCGAAGGCGTTGGCGGCGACCGGCGCGATCCGGTTGGAGGGGATCAGGACGCCGGTGCCGAGGCGGATCGTCGTCGTCTTCAGCGCCGCCGCGGCCATCGCGACAAACGGATCGGCGCTCAGCATCTGCGTATCGAAAAACCACGCGCGATAAAACCCGAGTTCCTCGGCGCGCCGCACGAGCCGCCAGGAATCCGCATCGGTCGGGATCGCGATCGCAAAGCGCATCATCCCCTCCTATCGCGGCAAAAGCTCACAGGAAATTGCGCAACAGGCCGAGGAACACGTCGAGCTTGTCGTGATGCACCCAGTGGCCGGCGCCCGCGACCGAGACGACACGGGCGTCCTGGAAGTGCTTTATGCGGCCATCCTGTTCCGGATTGGCCGCCCAGCTTTCCTTGCCGTAGACGAGGAGCGTCGGGCAAGCGATGCGCTCCCACAATTCCTCGATCTCGTTCTGCGTCATGCCGTAGGCGGAATCGGCGCGCACGTAATTGTCGAACTTCCAGCTGTAGGTGCCGTCCTCGTTCTGGTTGACGCCGTGCTGCGTCAGGTGGCGCGCCTGCTCGGGCGACAGATGCGCGTTGGCCTCCCGCATGCGGGCGAAGGCGTCCTCGATCGTCGCATAGCGGCGCGGCAGCCGACCCGCCAACGCCCGCTGCTCGGCGACCCATTTCTGCATGCGTTCGGCGATCGGGATCGCCGAACGCGCCGCCATCTGCCGCGGCGTCGGCCCCAACCCCTCGATCGCGACGAGCCGGCGCACGGTCTCGGGGAAGACGCCAGCGTAGCGGATCGCGATGTTGCCGCCCAAGGAATGCGCGACGATCGTGACCGGCGCCAGTTCCTGCTGATGGATCAGTTGCGCCAGATCGTAGACATACGCAGCAGTCGAATAATTGCCGTCGGGCGACCACTGGCTGTCGCCATGGCCGCGCAGATCGGGCGCCAGCACGTGCCAGTCGCGGCGCAGCGCGGTCGCCACCCAGTCCCAATTGCGGCAATGATCGCGGCCGCCGTGGATCAGCAACAGCGGCCGCGCTGTCGGGTTGCCCCAATCGACGTAGTGCAGCCGCAAGCGCTGTGAGAAATAGATGCGGGAGGTCGGGCCGGAGCTGTCGAGATCGATCGCCATGGTGTGCCTGCCGCGCCTCCCGACAACAAAGACCGCGCGCGCCGCGGCGTCAACCCCGCGCGTCAGCCCGGCATTGCCGCGCCGAGGTCAGCGGTTGGCGGCGACATCCCAGCCGGCCGACAGCCGCGCGACAAGCGGCCGCGAGGCTTCGGTCATGGCTTTGACGCCGATCTCGGAGAGCCTGGCCGAGCCTTCGACGATCGCGCCGAAGCCGCGCTGCGCCAAGCCGGCGTTGATCTCGACCGCCTCGGCGAATGTCCGCGCCCCGAGCAGCGCCAGCGCCGCATCGGTGCCGGCGGCAATGCCGGAGCGGGTCATGCCGCCGACCTCGACGGCGATCTCCTCGCAGGCGCGGGCCAGCGCCGATTGCGCTTCGGCCAGCGCCGTCCACGCATCGTCGGCCGCTACGGGAACCGGCCTGCCCCGCGCCGGTTCGGGCCCGGGCACGGGCTCTGGCGGCGCCGGAATGGCTGCGGCCGATACCGGCATCGCCGCGATATCAGCCGGACGCTCGTCGGGCGCGGGTGGGGTCGGCTCTGCCGCCGCCGCATCGCCGCGCGCCGCATCGCGCGCCGGGCGCTTTGCCCTTGCATCGCTCATCGTCAATCCTCGCTCCAATCATCACCGCGATTAGTGCGCTGCACAATGGCAACATAGGCCGTCATTGTGCGGCGCACAAGAGACGCGCGGTGCAGTGGCGCAGGGGCCAATGGTGCGTGGCGAATAAAGGCGATTCGCCGAACGCGGATCGCGCCGCGAAGCGACATCGTGACCGGGTCGTGGCGCGATGCCCCGCTGCAACGACCGCGATGTCAAACCGTCGGTGCCGCCGCCGGCAACCGCCGGCCGCGCGTCGACCCGGCTCTTTGACACTGCTTCAATGTTTCTTTACCGTCAGCTCAGTGAATGTGAGGCGAGGGGCCGTTTCGCAATCATCACGGGGGAAACAGCGTGCGCCTGTCGATGTTGAAAGCGCTGCGGAACGGCTGTGCCGGCGCGCCGCAACGGCGGCGATTCGGTGTCCTGATCGTCGCTGCGGTCGTGGCGCTCGGGCTGTGCGGCGCGACGCCGGCGGCGGCGCACCATCGGCATTGGGCGGAGCCGTCGGCCGCATCGCGGGGCCCGGTCGCCGAATGGATCGTGATCAGCGGCGAAACCGGCCAAGTACTCGGCGAGCACAACGCCGACGAACTCACCTACCCGGCGTCGCTGACCAAGATGATGACGCTCTACCTGACGTTTGAGGCGCTCAACCAGGGACGCATTACGCTCAATACGCGCTTTTACGTGTCTCCCCACGCGGCAAGCATGGCGCCGACCAAGCTCGGATTGACACCGGGCGACAACGTGTCGGTCCGCAGCCTGATCCTCGCGATCGTCACCAAATCGGCCAACGACGCCGCCACCGTCTTGGCCGAGGGCCTCGGCGGCGGCAGCGAAAAAACCTTCTGCCGCTACATGAACTGGACGGCGCAGAAGCTCGGCATGGACCATACGTATTACGACAACGCGTCCGGTCTGCCCGATCCGTTGCAGCGCACCACGGCGCGCGACATCGCCCGGCTGGCGCTGGCGCTCTATCACCAGTTTCCCCGCGAATACCGCTATTTCGACACCAAGGAATTCGTCTTCCGCGGCCGCGTCGTGCGCGGTCATGATCATCTGCTTGACTGGTATCCCGGCGCTGACGGCATCAAGACCGGGTTTATCGATGCCTCCGGGTTCAACCTCGCGAGCTCGGCGGTGCGCGACGGCCACCGGCTGATCGGCGTCGTCATGGGCGGCCGCACGGCCCGCAGCCGAGACCTCGAGATGGCCGCCCTGCTCGATCAAGGGTTTGCAATTCTCGATCGCGGCCAACCGGCTTCCCCGGCTGGCGCGACCCCGGTTGCGGCGGCCCAGCCGCCGGCCGTCGCGGCGATCAAACCGGCCGCGGCGCGCGGGCGGACGCCCGATCTGCTGCACGCCGCGCTGCGCCATCTCGCCCCGATCGGCCGAGCCGAAGCGGCGCCGCTGAAGCCCAGGCTGCGCGAGGAGCGGGTGCGCGAGGAGGCCATGGCCCGCCGGAAGGATTGGGCGATCCAGATCGGCGCCTTCCGCGCGCCGGCGGCGGCCCGCCACGCGGCGCGCGAGGCAGCGCATCTCGCGATCGCCCGCGGCAAGCCGCGGCAGATCGTTCGCGCCCGCGTGGACCGTCGCCACCTCTACCGCGCCCGCCTCCTGCACTTCACCGAGCGCGGCGCGGAGACGGCCTGCACCGTCCTGCGCCGCCGCGGTTTTGGCTGCTTCGTGCTGCCGCCGGGCCGCGTCAACAGCTGATCATTCCGGCAGCGCCAGGCCGCTCGCCGCCAACTCCGCCGCCAGCTGCCGTTTGACGCGATCGAGGCCGTCGCGGCTTGCCGCTTCGGCGCGCACGACGACGATCGCCTGAGTGTTCGACGCGCGCAGCAGCCACCAGCCGTCCGGCGTCGTGACGCGCACGCCGTCGATATCGACCAGAGCGGCGCCGCGCGCCCGCAGCCGCGCCTTGACCTCGCCGACGACGGCGAACTTGCGCGCCTCCTCGCACGGCAACCGCAGTTCCGGCGTGTTGAAGACCGGGGGCAGGCGGTCAATCATCGCCGCCAGGCTTTCTTTGGCGCGCGCCAGCACACCCAAGAGCCGTACCGCGACATAAACCGCGTCGTCGAAGCCGTACCAGCCCTCGGCGAAAAAAATGTGGCCGCTCATCTCGCCGGCGAGCGGCGCGCCTTCCAGGGCGAGCCGCGCCTTGATCAGCGAATGGCCGGTCTGCATCATGACCGGGCGGCCGCCGGCGCGGGCAATCTCGTCAAACAGCACCTGGCTCGCCTTGACGTCGGCGAGGATCGGCGCGCCGGGATGGCGGGCCAGCACATCGCGCGCCAGCACCAGCAGGATCTGGTCGCCCCACAGGATGCGGCCGGCGGCATCGACAACGCCGATGCGGTCGCCGTCGCCGTCGAAGCCGATGCCGATGTCGCAGCGCCCGGCGGCCACCGCCTCTTGCAACTGCACGAGGTTCTCGGCAACGGTCGGATCGGGATGGTGCGCCGGAAAGGTGCCGTCGATCGTCGCGTTAAGCAGCGTGTGGCGGCCCGGCAGCCGCTTGACGAGCGCGGACACCACCTCGCCGGTCGCACCGTTGCCGCAATCCCACGCGACGGCAAGGCCGCCGCGCCCGCCGTCGTAATCCTGCGCCACCCGCGCGACATACTCATCGAACACGGCGCGCCGGCTCACTTGGCCGCGCGGCCCC
>DATJUL010000032.1:0-9842 GCA_035502295.1 Allostellaceae bacterium
TCGCCGGGCCGCGCGATGCGGGCCTTGCCGATCGGCACGAGGTAGTCCGGGTCGTCCGGCACCGGGAAGCTTTCGCCGTAGACCAATTCGTGTTCGAGAAAGATGACCGGGTTGGGATCGCGGATCGCCGATTTGAGGAGACCCTTGTGGTCGGCGCCGGTATAGGGCGCGACAACCTTCAACCCCGGGACATGCGCGTACCAGCTGGCATAGCACTGCGAGTGCTGCGCCGCGACGCGGGCGGCGATGCCGTTGGGGCCGCGGAACACGATCGGCGCATGCATCTGGCCGCCCGACATGTAGCGCGTCTTGGCCGCCGAATTGATCAGCTGGTCCATCGCCTGCATCGCGAAGTTGAACGTCATGAACTCGACGATCGGTTTCAATCCGGCGAACGCGGCGCCGATGCCGACCCCGGCAAAGCCCTGCTCGGTGATCGGCGTGTCGATGACGCGCTGCGGCCCGAACTCCTGCAGCAGGCCCTGGCTGACCTTGTAGGCGCCCTGGTATTCGGCGACCTCCTCGCCGAGCAGGAACACGTCGGGATCACGCCGCATCTCCTCGGCCATCGCGTCGCGCAGCGCTTCGCGCACCGTCATCGTCCTCGTCGCGCCGGCGTATTCGGCCTCTTGTTGGGGCACCCGAGCCGCTTGTGGCGGAGCGGGCTTTGGCTTTGCCGCCGGCGGCGGCGCCTTTGCCTTGGCCGCAAGTTCGGCGTCGACATCCTCGCCGTTCTCGGCGATGACCGCGATCGGCGTGTTGACCGCGACGTGGTCGGTGCCTTCGGGAATGACGATCCTCGCGAGCACGCCCTCGTCCACCGCTTCGACCTCCATCGTCGCCTTGTCGGTCTCGATTTCCGCCAGCACGTCGCCCGCCCGCACCGGATCGCCCTCGCTCTTGATCCAGCGCGCGAGCTTGCCTTCGGTCATCGTCGGCGACAACGCCGGCATCAGCACTTGGCTTGTCATTCCTCCCTCGGCGTCCGGGCGAGGTCGGCCCTTTTTAGGCTTCCGCCAGCACGTCCGTCCACAATTCGCTGGGATCGGGCTCGGGGCATTCCTGGGCGAACTGCGCCGCCTCGACGACGCGGTCGCGGGCGCGCTTCTCGATCGCCTTTAATTCGTCGTCGGGCACGCGATAGTCGTCGATGAGGCGCTGGCGCAGGTGGGTGATCGGGTCGTGCTCGGTGCGCATGCGATCGACCTCCTCCTTCGTGCGGTATTTCGCCGGGTCCGACATCGAATGGCCGCGATAGCGGTAGGTCAGCATTTCGAGGATGATCGGCCCTTGGCCGGAGCGCGCGTGTTCGGCGGCGGCAAGGCCCGCCTCGTGCACCGCGA
Organism: Allostellaceae bacterium; assembly: GCA_035502295.1. Taxonomy (GTDB): domain Bacteria; phylum Pseudomonadota; class Alphaproteobacteria; order ATCC43930; family CGMCC-115725; genus DATARH01. Next base: position 1,344 of record DATJUL010000032.1, read on the forward strand.
CGACATCCATGCCGTCCACCTGCTCGCCGGGAATGCCGTAGGGAACGCCGCGGTGAAACAGGTCGATGCGGGCCGAGGCGCGGGCGATCGACGTGCCCATGCCGTAGCGGTTGTTCTCGATGACAAAGACCACCGGCAGCTTCCACAGCGAGGCCATGTTGAAGCTTTCGTGGACCTGGCCCTGGTTGACCGCGCCGTCACCGAAATAGGTGACCGAGACGTGACCGTCGTCGCGATAGCGATGGGCGAGCCCGAGGCCGGTGCCGAGCGGCACCGGCGCGCCGACGATGCCATGCCCGCCGAAGAAGCCCTTCTCGCGGCCGAACATGTGCATCGAGCCGCCTTTGCCGTGCGAATAGCCGCCGCGCCGGCCGGTCAACTCGGCCATGACGCCTTTCGGGTCCATGCCGCAGGCCAGCATGTGGCCGTGGTCGCGGTAGGTGGTGATGACCGTGTCGCCCTCGCGCAGCGCCGCCCGCATGCCGACCGCAACCGCCTCTTCGCCGATATAAAGATGGCAAAAGCCGCCGATCAGCCCCATGCCGTACATCTGGCCGGCGCGCTCCTCGAACCGCCGGATCAGCAGCATGTCGGCGTAAAAGCGCTTGAGCAGGTCCACCGACAGGGGCGGCGCGGCGACCGCTTTGGCGGCGACCGGGACCGGCTCGATCTTGCGCTTGACTCGCATCGAAATCCTCCGGGCTGCGCCGACAAGGATGGGGCCTGATCGGCCGCTTTGCAACCGCGCCCGTCCCGCGCTCACAGCATCAGCCCGCCATCGACGATAATCGATTGGCCGGTGATCATCGCGCCGGCGGTGACCAGCGCGGCCGTGCCGGCGAGACCGGCCGTGATCATCGACCATCCTCCCGCACGATCAGACCACAACGGAGCAGCTTACAGGGCGCCGGCGGCAGCGAGGAACGCGCGAATCTTGGCCGGGTCCTTGTCGCCGGGGCGGCGCTCGACGCCGGACGACACATCGACCGCGCGCGCCCCCGAAACGCGTACCGCCTCAGGCAGGAGCGCCGCCGTCAACCCGCCCGACAGCAGCCACGGCAGCCGCCACTCGCGATCGGCGATGAGCCGCCAGTCGAAGACGAGCCCGTTGCCGCCCGGCAGGGCATCGGCGCGGCGCGGTGGCCTCGCATCGAACAACAGCATGTCGGCAACATCTTCATAGCGCGCGGCGGCGCTTGCGTCCTCCGGCGCGGCGATGCTGATCGCCTTGATGACCGGCCGGCCGAACCGGGCCTTGGCGGCAGCGACCCGTTGCGGGCTTTCCTGCCCGTGGAATTGCAGCAGGTCGAGCGGCGCTATATCGAGCACGGCGCCGATCGCCTCATCGTCGGCATCGACGAACAGCCCGACCCGCCCGATGCCGGCAGGAACCGCGGCGCACAGTCGCGCGGCCTCGGCCGGGCTGACCGCGCGCGGGCTCGGCGGGTAGAACACGAAGCCGACATGGGCGGCGCCGCCGGCGACCGCGGCCGTGACCGCCGCCTCGCTCCGCAACCCGCAGATTTTGACGGCGACCGGCATGGGGCACGATATGGTCATGTCAGCCACGTGCGGCCAGGGCCGGCAGGCGTTCCGCCGGTTCGGCCGGCAGTACCTGGGTCGCGGCGAGTTCGCGTTCGAGCGCGGCCAGGCGGCGCGCGCGCTGCCGGGCCTGGCGCCGCCGCCTGCCGCCGGCGAACCAGGTCGCGACGGCGCCGACGAGCATGCCCAGCAGCAGCGCGCCGAGCACGGCGATATACAGCGGCAGTTCGGCCAGAACCGGCAAGGGCCACAGCCCGAGCGCCACGCTCTCGCGGTTCGACGCGGCAAACGACCCCAGCACCGCCGCGACGACCACGACGACAATCCAGAACAGCAGCTTCATCGACCGAGACCCAGGCAATCACAGCGGATAATACCGTTCCGCCGCGGCATTCGCACGGATGGGAACGGGCCGCGTATGGCGGTATATAACCCGTTTGGCGATGGCGGGAGGTGGGGTACGATGGGCACCTGGACGCTCGACGACATTCCGTGGCGGCGCTTCGAGCGCGCAAAGCTCGATCCCGAGCTTGTGCGCATCGTCAAGGCGGCGTCCCTCGTCGAGCACAACGGTGCGGCCTATGCCCGTCATCTCTGCCGCATCTTTGCCGACGACCCGCAGTTCCAGGCCCATGCGCGGCGCTGGGGGACGGAGGAGGAGCAGCACGGCAAGGCGCTGGCGCGTTGGGCCGCGCTCGCCGACCCCGAATTCGATTTCGCCGCCGCCTTCGCGCGCTTTCAGGACGGCTTCCGCGTCGATTTCGACAGCGATCGCTCGCGCCGCGGCTCGCGCGCCGGCGAGATGGTGGCGCGCTGCGTCGTCGAGATCGGCACCAGTTCGTATTACAGCGCCTTGCGCGAGGGCGCGGCGGAGCCGGTTCTGCGCGAGATCTGCCGCCATATCGCGGCCGACGAGCTGCGCCACTACCGGTTGTTTTACAAACATCTCGAACGCTGCCTCGAGACCGAACGGCTCGGCCCTCTCGGACGGCTGCGCATCGCGCTGCGGCGGGTCGCCGAGTCAGAAGATGACGAATTGGCCTACGCCTATTACGCCGCCAACGAGGGCGCCCTGCCCTACGACCGGCGGCGCTGCAGCCGGGCCTATGCAACGCGCGCCTTCGCCCTCTACCGGCCGCACCACGTCCAGCGCGGCGTCGCGATGCTGTTGAAGGCGGCCGGCCTCAAGCCGAACGGGCGGCTCGGTCGCCTCGCCAGCCGGCTGGCCTGGCAGGCGCTGCGCTGGCGCGTCCGCCGCAGCGCCGCCGCTTGACCCGGCTGGCGCATGGATGCGCGACGCGGGCCGTTTGACGATTTCCTGATCGCGACCGGTCTCCTGACCGTGCTGCCGGTCGGCGCGACGGCGACCGAGGACGGCGCGATCGCCGCTGCCGCCTGGGCGTTTCCGCTGGTCGGCGCCGGCGTCGGCGGGCTGGCGGCGATCGCCTTTCTCGTTGCCGAAACTTTGGGGCTAGCCGCGCTGCCGTCCGGCCTCTTGGCGGTCGCCGCCGGCATCGCGCTGACCGGCGCCTTCCACGAAGACGGTCTCGCCGACACCGCGGACGGGTTGGGCGGCGGCAGCGACCGCGCCGCCAAGCTGGCGATCATGCGCGACAGCCGGCACGGCACCTTCGGCATTCTCGCGCTGGTGCTGAGCGTCGCCTTGCGCGCCGCCGCGCTGGCAGCGCTCGGCGACCCGCTCCATGCGGGCCTCGCGCTGATCGCGGCGCATGCCGCCTCGCGCGGCGCGTTGCCGCCGGTCATGCGGCTGTCGTCGCCGGCGCGGCCGGACGGGCTCGCCGCCACCGCCGGAAGGCCGAGCCTCGCCGTCGCGATCGCCGCCGCCGCGATCGGCGCCGCGGTCGCGCTCGCGATGCTGGGACCGCGCGCCGGCGCCATTGCGTTGGCGCTGACGAGCGGCGCCATCGCGCTCGCGGCAATCCTTGCGCAGCGGCAGATCGGCGGCTACACCGGCGATGTTCTGGGCCTCTGCCAGCAATTGGGGGAGATCGTCATGCTGCTCGCCGCGGCGGCGACATGAGCCGGAGCGCGCCGACCCCGGCAGGCGACCCGCGCTTTCGCGAGGACGGCGCGACGACAACCCGCTTCTGGTGGGTGCGGCATGCGCCGGTCGATCATGCGGGCCGCGTCTACGGCCAGAAGGACATGCCGTGCGACTGCACCGACACGGCGGTGTTCGCCGGCCTCGCGCAGCAATTACCCGACGATGCGGCGTGGGTCACCAGCAATCTGCGCCGCACGCACGAGACGGCGCGGGCGATCGTGCGCGCCGGGCTCAGCGGTCCCGACCCGATCCCCGGCCCCGACGCGCCGGCCATCCCCGAGCTCGCCGAACAGAGCTTCGGCGACTGGCAGGGGTTGACCTACGAGGAACTGCGCCAGTCGCGCGGTGGCGCGTTCCATCGCTTCTGGCACGCGCCGGCGCATCAGCGCGCACCCGGCGGCGAGAGCTTCCTCGATGTCATGGAGCGCGTCGCGCGCGCCATTCATCGCGTGCTCGACACCAACCGCGGCCGCGACATCATCGCCGTCGCGCATGGCGGCACGATCCGCGCCGCCTTGGGCCTCGCGCTCGGCCTCGACCCCGAGGCCTGCCTCGCGTTCACGATGGACAACTGCTCGGTGACCCGCGTCGACCATATCGACGGGCCGGGCATGGGGCACGGCTGGCGGGTCGTCACGGTCAACCGTCCGCCGCGTTGACGACGCGCCGGCCCCGAGCCAAGTGGGAGGAAGAGAATGCCAGTCAATCCGGTCGCGCAGCATTACGGAATCGAGGGCATCGCCGAGCGGGCACTCGCCGCGTTGCGCGCCGCGAACGGCCCCGACGCGCCGGTGACGCCCGAGACGCTCGCGCCGATCGACCATTTCCACGGCCGCGGCGTCCTGGCGACCGAGGAATTGACTCGCCGCCTCGACCCGCAACCGGGCGAACACGTGCTCGATATCGGCTGCGGCATCGGCGGGCCGGCGCGGTGGATCGCCGTCAAGCGCCAGGTGCAGGTCACCGGCGTCGATCTGACGCCGCAATTCTGCGAGGCGGCGCGGGCGCTCAACGCCGCCTGCGGGCTTGCCGACCGGGTAACGATCATCGAGGGCAGCGCGCTCAACCTGCCGGTGCCCGACGCCGCCTTCGACCGCGCCTATTCGCAGAATGCGATCATGAACATCGCCGACAAGCCGCGCTTCTATCGCGAGGCGTTCCGGGCGCTGAAGCCGGGCGGCCTGTTGGCGCTCAGCAACGTTTGCGCCGGCCCGGCGGGCCCGCCCTATTTCCCGGTGCCGTGGGCGGCGACCGCGGCAACAAGTTTTCTCGCGACGCCCGAGGAAACCCGCGCCGCCCTCGAAGCCGCCGGTTTTGCGATCGTCAGCTTTCGCGACACGACCGACGAACTGCACCCGGCGCAATTGCGCGAACGCGAGCGCATGGAGCGCGACACCGCCGCGCCGCCGCTCGGCATCCACCTGATCCTCGGCGACCGCATCCGCGAGATGCGGCTCAATTCGGTGCAGAGCCAGATCGACGACCGCACCCGCACGATCGAGGCGCTGGCTCGAAAACCCGGCTAGGCGCGGCGCCGCACGGGCGGGCGGCGCAAGGCCCAGAACGCGACGCCGCCGCACAGGTAGGACGCGATCGATAAGAGGAAGGCGACGCGGTAGCTGTGCGTCAGGTCGAAGACCGCGCCGGCGCCCCACGACCCGAGCGCTGCGCCAAGGCCGCTGCCGATCGTGATGACGCCGAGGATGCGGCCGAGCTGCGGCCCGGGAAAGAGATCGGCGGTCTTGGCCGTGATCGCCGGGCCGCGCGCGCCCCAGGTGACCCCGAAGAAACACGCGTGCAGCCAGAGCAGCAAATGCTGCGTCGGGCGGGTAATCAACAGGGCGCAGCCGACGCCCACGATCGAAAACCCGTAGGCGAGGATCGCTGCCGCTTCGCGACCGATGTAATCCGACAAGGTACCGGTGCCGATCGTGCCGAACACGGCGAGAAACGCCCCGGCGCCCAGCACCTCGGCCGCATAGATCGGCGGAAAGCCGATCGTGATCGCGAATGCCAGCTGGTGCAGCGAGACGAAAAAACTGCCGAGGCCGGTGAACAGGTAGACCGCGAACAACAGCCAGAAATGCGGCGTGCGGCTGGCCTCGGCGAGTCTCCAGCCGACGCGCGGCGCGGCAGCGGCCGCCGGCAGAGAAAGCGGCGACGACGCCGGCACGCTGCGCCGGGTCGGATCGACGCGGCGGAACACAAGAGCGAGCGGCACGGCAACGAGCGCCATCAGCGCCGCCTGCGCCAGATATGTCGCGCGCCAGCCGATCCCGGACACGCCAAATTGCACCAGCGGCGCCGAGAGCGCGCGGCCGAAGCCGTTGGCCGACTGGACCACCGAGATCGCCATGCCGCGCCGCCGCTCGAATTGCCGCGACAGGATCGGGACGAAGACGACGAGGCCGAGAAAGTTGGCGCCGATCGTCATGACGACGCCGTAAAGCACGACGATCTGCCACAGCGCGTGGACAAGCGCGCTGCCGGCAAGGCCAAGGACGAGAAGCGCGCTGCCGAGGACCAAGAGGCGACGCGGCCCGAGCCGGTCCACCAGCGCCCCGACAAACGGCGAACTGCCGCCGGCGACGACCTGCGAGACCGAGTAGGCGATCGAGGCCTCGCCGCGGCTCCAGCCGAACGCGTCGATGAACGCGACGAGATAGACCGTGTAGGACTGCATCAGCCCGGAGGCCATCGTGAACGCGCCAAACGCGCCGGCAAGCAAGAGCCACGCGGGTCCGCCGGCGCGGCGCGCCGGTATTGCCGAGTCCTCCGGGGTCTCGCTCATCGGCAGCAACCTGCGCGATGCCGGCCGTCGCGTCATCTCTCATCGCGGCAGCTCAGGCTTGCATCGTGTCGCCGCCTTGCCGAATTCTCGGGCAACCATGCAGAGGAGGAGAGACGCGATGCCGCGCTTTTATCACCCGCCGCTCGACGGCCCGGAGGAAGACCCGTTCGCCCGCGACGGCGACGACAAACTGATCCGCCGCGCCTATTGGCTCGGGATCAGCGACCGTTCGCTCGTGCAGTTGATGACCAGGGGGATCGGCACGCGTCTGTCGCCCGATGAAAAGCGCGCGCACCTCGAAGACATCCGCCGCGCCCACCTGATCGACGAGGTGCTGGCGCCGGAAATCCTGCCGCCCGAGCGCCGGGCCTGAATGCCCCTCACCCTGTCCCTCTCCCCATGCATGGGGAGAGGGAACCCGGTTGCAATCCCGCGCGAACCGCTTTTCCGAACCCTGTCGCGGCGCGGCCGCATCCCTCCCTCTCCCCGCAAGCGGGGAGAGGGCCGGGGTGAGGGGCGAGCCAGGGCCAGCGTACGCCGAGGCGACAATCGCGCAGCCCTGTGTTAGGCTTGACAAGAGGACGCCAGCGGGGTGGTGCGATGAACGATATCCAGCCGATCGAGCGCGAGCGGGCGATCACCCACGACCCCGCCTACGAGGCGGTCGCGCCCGACGATTTTGCCGCGATGGTCGCGGTCGAGCGCTACGGAAGGCGCTCGGACGCGTTCGATGCGATCATCGGCGCGACGCACGACCATTTCTGGGACCCGTACAACCCGGCCTATCTCGATTTCGCGCCGCCATTCGACCTGGAGCACGAGCCGGTCGTCGCGCTCGAACGTTTTCCGGAGCTCAACTGCGCCGCCACCGAGCATCTCGACGAGGGGCAGAAAACCCGCCTCGCCAACGAGCTCCAGCGCTGGAACCTGTCCAATATCCTGCATGGCGAGCAGGGCGCCTTGTCGCTGTCGGCGTCGCTGTGCGACATCCTCTTGGATCCGGGCGCGCAGGAATACGCCGCCAACCAGACCCGCGAAGAGGCGCGCCACGTCGCGGCGTTCGGCCGCTATGTCCAGGTGCGCTGGGGAACGCCCTATCCGGTCGGGCAGCTGTTGGGCGATTTCCTCGGCGACATCGTCGCAACGCCGCTCGTCTATAAAAAACTCATAGGCATGCAGATGCTGCTGGAAGGGTTGGCGATGGGCGCCTTCGCCAATCTGCACGCGCATGCCCGCGACCCGCTGCTGAAGCGGCTCGTGCAACTGGTCATGACCGACGAAGCCTTCCACCACAAATTCGGCAAGATCTGGGCCGACCGCACCTTGCCGAACCTGTCGGCGGACGAGCACGAGCGGGTCGAGGACTGGACCGCGCAGGTCTTCGAAACCCTGTTGTTCAATCTCGCGAGCATCCCCCAGCGCGGCTATATCTATGAGCAATTCGGCCTCGACCCGGCGGCGCTCCGGGATTCGGTGAAGGAGGCGTTTTCCGGCGGCCGCAAGCGGGCGATGCGCGAGAGCACCAACGTGTTCCGCGTGCTCGTCAAGACGCTGTTCAAGGCCGGCATCGTCACCGAACGCACGCTGCACGTCTACGCCGCCTGGCTCGATACCGAGGCATTGCAGGCCGAGGGCGAGCAGATGGTCGGCGACGCGATCGCCGCCGAGGGCATCGAATACCTGCGCGAGATCAACCGCACGCGTCGCGTGATCGGCCAGAAGCCGCTGGCGGTGTAGCGCCGCCGGCACGGCAATGACGCTTTCGCTCCGCCTCAGCCTGTGCACCGCGGCGGTTTTGTACGCATTCCTTGCAGCGGCCGTTCCGTCTCGCGCGCAAAATTTGGCGTGGCTCGGCGGCGACACGGTAGAGGTCGCGGCGCATCGCATGGGTCTGACGCCGGCTGGTCCGGAGCCGAGCAGCCATGAGCTGCTCGGCTATCTGGCTCGGCCGGAGGCGCCGGGACGCCATCCGGCCGTCGTCGTGCTGCACGGCTGCGGCGGGTTTGGGGCCTATGTGCCGGTGGCAGCCGAGGTGCTGAAATCCTACGGCTACGCGGCGCTGGCGCTCGACAGCCTCGACGGGATCAATGCCTGTGCCGAT